>JAISFR010000137.1 GCA_031263565.1 Candidatus Adiutrix sp.
CCGCCGACGCGCAGCCGCGTGGTTTTCAAGGCGGTTTCCCTGATGCCCTTCAATGTCGGCATATCGTTGATGTCCTCACCTAACTTGCTGAAAATAATACCTATTATAATACAACCTCACGCCGATGTCAAGTCGACTAAATGTACATCATCTCTGTCAGGCTTGAGGGCGCTGCGCTTCCGTAACAGTGACCGCGATATCATCAGTTTATAGGCTGCCGGCAGAATGAACATGGAGAGCATGGCCGCGCTGATCATGCCGCCGAACATGGGGGCGGCAATGCGTGTCATCACTTCCGATCCGGTGCCAGCCGTCCAGAAAATGGGGAGAAGCCCGGCTACGGTGGTAACAACGGTCATGGCTTTGGGCCGTACCCGCAGCACCGCCCCATAATGGATGGCCTCGTCGATGTCCTGCATCGTGGCGGTCTCCGGGGAAGCCAGAGACGGCTTGTCCCGTACCGCGTTCTTGAGGTAGATGAACATGATCACCCCAAATTCCGCCGCCAGCCCCGCCAGGGCGATGAAACCCACCCCGGTGGCTACGGACATGGCGTAGCCTCGCAGATACATGAACCAGACTCCGCCGACCAGCGAAAAAGGCAGGCAGAGCATGAGCAGCAATGATTCGCTGACCTTTCTGAATTCCAGGTACAGCAGCAGGAAGATGATCAGCAGCGTTGCCGGAATCATGAGTTGGAGCCGGGCGTTGGCGCGTTCAAGCATTTCGTACTGGCCGGTGAACGATACACTCACTCCCGCAGGCAGGTTGACCTGTTCACGGATGACCTTGTCCAGATCGCGCACCACGGAAACCATGTCACGGCCGCGCGCGTCAATATATATCCAACTGGTCAGGCGGCCTTGTTCGCTTTTCAGCATGGTGGAACCTGAGACGACCTTGATGTCGGCCACCTCGCCAAGCGTCATCTGATGCCCGGCTGGAGTCAGTATCGGCAGGCTTTGCAATGAGGCCACGCTGTCCCGGTACATCTGCGGATACCGCAGGTTGATGGGGTAACGCGCCACGCCGTCCACGGTATTACCGATCATTTCCCCGCCGATGGCTTGGGAAACGAACACTTGCACATCCGCTATGTTCATGCCGTGGCGGGCGCTCTGTTCACGGTTGATATCCACATCAATATAGCGTCCCCCGCTCAAGTTTTCCGCCAGAGCGGAGACCACGCCCGGCACGGTTCTGGCAGCGTTCTGCACAGCCACCGCGGTTTCGGCGATTTCGGCCGTGCCAGGTCCAGAAACCTTGATGCCTATGGGGCTTTTCACGCCTGTGGAGACCATGTCAATGCGGTTGCGGATGGGCGGCACCCACAGGTTGGCCATACCCGGCAAACGTACCGCCGCATCCAGTTCATCAATGATTTTCTCAATGGTCATGCCTTTGCGCCACTCGCTTTTCGGCTTCAGGCGAATGGTGGTTTCCAGCATTTCCACCGGGGCCGGATCCGTTGCGGTCTCGGCCCGTCCGGCCTTGCCGAAAATCGTATCCACTTCAGGCACGGTTTTGATCAATTTGTCGGTTGTTTGCAGAAGACGCCCGATTTCACCCACAGAAACGCCCGGCAACGTCGAAGGCATATACAGAAGATCTCCTTCGTCCATGCGGGGAAGGAACTCTCCGCCCAGACGGGCCAGGGGCCAGAGGGTAGAGACCAGGATCAGCAGAGCCGCGGCCATGGTGGTTTTGGGATGCCGCAGCACGAGCCTGATGGCCGGGTTATACAGAAACACAAGGAAGCGGTTCAGGGGGTTGCGGTCTTCCGGAGGAAGTTTGCCGCGCACCCACAGCCCGATGAGCACGGGAATGACCACTATGGACAAAACAGCCGCCCCGCCCATGGCGTACAGTTTGGTAAGGGCCAGGGGCCTGAACAGCCTGCCTTCCTGGCCTTCCAGGGCAAACACGGGAATAAAAGACAAGGTGATGATCAGCAAGCTGACGAACAGGGCCGGTCCCAATTCCACCGCCGCTTCGGTAATGATCTCCCATCGTTTGCCGTCCGCCAGCGGAACGCCCGGCGAACCCTTTTCCCATTGTTCCAGCTTGCGGTGAGAGTTTTCGACCATGACCACGGAGGCGTCCACCATCGCGCCCACAGCGATGGCAATGCCGCCCAGGGACATGATGTTGGCGCTGATACCCTGATAATGCATAATGATAAAGGAAATAAAGAGCGCTAGAGGCAGCGCGAGGATCGCCACCATGGCCGAACGCAGATGCAGCAGGAACAGGGCGCAGGTAATCGCCACCACGATGAACTCTTCCCTCAGATTGGAGGTAAGGTTGTCCACGGCCCGCTGAATGAGTTGGCTACGGTCGTAGGTGGTGACGATTTCCACTCCTTCGGGCAGGCTTTTTTTCAGACTTTCAAGTTTGTCTTTCACATTCGCGATGACCGAACGGGCGTTGTTCCCCGAACGCATCAGCACAATGCCCCCGGCCACTTCGCCTTCGCCGTTCAGTTCCACCAGCCCGCGCCGCATTTCCGGGCCAAGCCGGATCGTGGCCACATTTTCCAGAAAAACCGGCGTCCCGTTGTCGGAGGTTTTCAACACGATTTTTCTGAAATCCTCCAGGTTCCGGAGATAACCGCTGGCCCGGACCATGTATTCCGATTCCGCCTGCTCAATGACCGAGCCTCCGGCCTCCTGGTTGGAATCGTTCACCGCCATGCTGATGTCGGAAAGCGTGACGCGGTATTGCGCCATTTTCACCGGATCAGCCACGATCTGGTATTGTTTGACCACGCCGCCCACGGAGGCGATTTCCGCCACACCCGGTATGGAAGAAAGCTCGAACTTGAGCATCCAGTCCTGGATGGAGCGCAGTTCGGCCAGATCGTGTTTTCCGCTCCTGTCCACCAGAGCGTATTCAAAAACCCACCCGATGCCGGTGGCGTCCGGCCCCAGAGCCGGAGTGACTCCGGCCGGCAGTCTGCCCTGTACCTGATTGAGGTATTCCAGAACCCGGCTTCTGGCCCAATACAGATCTGTGCCGTCCTCAAAAATGATGTACACGAATGAGTCGCCAAAGGCGGAGAAGCCGCGCACGGTTTTTGCTCCCGGCACCGAGAGCATGGCCGTGGTCAGGGGATAAGTGATCTGATTTTCCACCAGCCGAGGCGCTTTGCCGGGATAGGACGTCCTGATGGTGACCTGGGTGTCGGAAAGATCCGGCAGGGCGTCCACAGGCGTATGATATATGGCCCATATTCCCCAAACCGAGAGCAGCACGGCTCCGAGCAGCACAAAAAAACGGTTGGCGATACAGGCGCGGATAAGAGAGCTTACCATATCCTAACTCTATTTCTTGATTTGAGGCGATACGCATGTATTTTATTGAGGACCCGCATGGTCAGCCTCTTGAGCTTGTTTTTCCGGTTTGGCCTGCTGCGGATGTTGTTCCGCGTCATGTTCCGTTCCGCCTTTGCGCATTCTTGCCAGGGCGCCGCGCAGATTGGCCTCGGAATCAATGAGAAACAGACCGGAGACCACGACTTCTTCGCCTTCTTCAAGGCCGGAAGCGATGGCTGTCTGTTCTCTGGAGGAGCGCAGCACCTGGACCGGCCTGGGCACAAAGGAGCCGTCAGCCGCGCGGATGATCACGCGCTGCTCGTTGCCCAGGTCGATAAGGCTCTGGGTGGGGATGAGCAGGGTTTCTTCGCCGCTGCCGCGCATACGTATGTTGGCGGTTATGCCGGGCTTGAGCAGACCGTCCGGGTTGCTGACGCTGAGGCGCAGGGGCACGGTGCGCGTCTCCTGATCCGCCTTGGACAGCAAGGTGAAGGAATCTATCTGGAAGACCCTGTCCGGGTAAGCCGAAACGGTAAGCCGCAGCCGGTTTTTGGCGTCCACCAGATGCAGATCGCGCTCCGGCACATTGGCCGTCACCCAAACCGGATCTGTGCCCTGAATGGTGGCGACGGTCAGGTCCTTGGTCACATTCATGCCGGGATGCACGTCAAAAGTGGTGATGACTCCGGCAACCGTCGCTTTCAACGTCATGCGTGTTTGTACACGGCCTGTTTTGTCTACCGCCGCAAGCATTTCTTCCGGCATGCCTGTCAAAAGCATTTTTTCACGGATGCCATTGACGATCTTCGCGTCGGCTTTCTGGTTTTTGAGCAACAGATATTCGCTCTGGTCCGAAGCCCAGGCCGGGACAATGATGTCCGCTAAAGGCGTACCCCGCGCAATGGCATCTCCCACGGCAAAGGGGGAAACCTTTTCCACAAATCCTTCAGCGCGTGGCTGCACCATGCCCAGTTGGTAGTTGTTGTACTCCACATTGGCGGGAATATCCCGCGTGAAGGAAAGGCTGCCGCGCGTCACCTTCTCGGTGCGGACAGCCAGGTTCTGCACCTGGGCCGGATCAATGCGGATGCCCGCGCTTTCGGCGTCATCGGTGTAACGCGGCACCAGATCCATGTCCATGAACGGTGATTTGCCCGGCTTATCAAAGTGCGTTCCGGGAGACATCGGATCGTACCAGTAAAGAATTTTACGTTCAGGCGCCGCCGCTGTTTTTTCTGCGGCGATCTGGCTGTGTTCCGTTGGCCTGACTTGGGTGGACAGCGTGTATCCCAAGGCTGCTCCGCCGGCGAGAAATACCAGCGCAAGGAGTATCGTTTTCGCTGACATGGCTGTGTCCCTTGTATCTATATCCCTCCCGGAGCCGGAATGAGAACGCCAGGACGGCTCCGGGAAGACGACGGTGTTTATGGGCGGGCTTCAATATCTACAATGATGTAGACATTCCCCTGCTGGCAGAAGTCGAAACGCACCTTGTCTCCGGCCTTCAGGCCGTCAAGCGGGGAGGCGTCCTCAAAGATAAAACCCATGGTCATGTTCGGCCAGCCGAGAGCGGGAACCGGCTCGTGCTCGATCATGACTTTATTTACCGCCTTGTCCACGCTCTTGATAATGCCAGTGGTGGTATAGATTTGTCGCACCTCCACGCTGGCCTTTGTTTGTGCATGGCTGGGGCCGTGCGCGCCGTGATCAGCCGCGGGAACAACGCCGGGAAGAACGGCCGCCGCAAAAGTCAGGACCAGAGTCAGAAAGGCGTTCTTGGAATGTGTTTTCATGGTAATCCTCATGGGAAAAGTTAATGGTCCATTCTGACTGTGAAAGCTATTCCGGAAGCCCTCCGGAGGCGCTTGCGGATGTTTCGATGAGTCCGCCGCCCAGAGCGCTGTACAAATTGATTTCATTGACCAACTGCTCCCGCCGGATATCCAGCAGATCCTGTTCGGCCTGGAAGACATTGCGTTGCGCATCCAGCACGTCCAGATAGCTGGTAACGCCGTTGATATAGCTTTGCGTCGCCAGTTCGAGCACCAGACCTTGCGAGGCCAGATATCTTTTCTGTGCCGCAAGCTGGTCGTCAAAGGAAGCTCTGGTCATCAGCGCGTCCGCGACTTCGCGGAACGCCGTCTGGATAGCCTTTTCGTATTGCAGGACGGAACTTTCCTTCCGGATTTCGGCCAATTCCAGATTGGACTTGTTGCGCCCCGCCGCAAAAATGGGCAGACTCAGACGAGGCAGAAAGGACCAGACGGAAGTCGTCCCGGCAAAAAGCGTTGTCAAATCATCACTCAGGTAGCCCAGATTGCCGGTGAGAGAGATGGACGGGAAAAAAGCCGCCCTTGCCGCACCGATATCCGCGTTGGCGGCCAGCAGGGTATGCTCGGCCTCCATCACATCAGGACGGTTCAACAGGACTGTGGAAGACAGATTTTTCGGCAACTCGGCGAAATTTTGATCAACGAGAGAAGCCGCTGCGGGGAGTTCCCGATTTTCAAAGCTCCCCAGAAGCAAACGCAGGGCGTTTGTGGCCTGGGTTATCTCCCGCTGACGTTGAGCTACAGTGATCGAAGTGAATTCGACCATGCTGCGGGCTTGTTCCAGGTCCAGCAGAGACGACTGGCCGGAGCTGGCCCTCCCTTTAATGAAGGCATAGGATTTTCGCCAACTTTCCAAGCTCTTCTGCGCCAACTGGAGTTGTTCACGAGCAAGGCGTTCCGCCAGCCAGCCTTGCGCCATTTGAGATACGATAGCCAGCCTTACGGTTTTTTCCGCCTCACGGCTGGCCAGGTACTTCTCCAGAGCGGATTCACTCATATTTTTCAGACGCCCGAAAAAGTCCAGTTCAAAGGCTGGAACCGCCACGGCAACGTCATAAGTTCTTTCAGTGCTCTTACGAAACCCTCCGGACATATCAGCGCCGCCCTCGGCATTCAGTTGAGGAAAGCGTTCGGCGTTCTGTACGCCGTACTGCGCTTTGGCCTCAGCCGCGGACAATGCGGCCAATTTTAAGTCCCGGTTGTTTTTCAGACCGGCAGCGATAAGCGCTTTTAATTGCTCATCCTTGAAGAATTCACGCCAGCCAAGGCGTTGCGCGTCAAAAGATTCACCGGGTTGTGCCTGAAATCCTGTCTCGGTCAGAGCGACCGGCACCGGCAGTTCGGGCCTGTCGTACTGAGGCGCCAGGGAACAAGCCGAGAGCGACAGCAGGAGCAGAGACAGGCCAACCGTTTTGAACGGGATCTGCGTTTGCATGGGAAAACCACCTATTATCAAATGATACAGGAGAAAAGTCGCTGTTCCCAAGGCGCCGGACAGCCGCGACAAGGACCGCACAAAATCGGGTAACCGTTACCCCAATTTGAATAAGCAGCATTATAGCCGGATAATGTATTGAAATTATATCGACGCGATATTTATAATCCAAATGCTCACGACGCGGATACTTCGCCGAATCAACGGAAGTTAAGTTCATAGTTTCGCTTTTATCTCACGTCGCACTCGTTCCAAGTCTCCGTTTGACAGAAGAGGCATCAGCGTTTGGATTTCCTCTATCGGTTTATCCCACCACCTGAAGGATTCAAGCAAAGCAATCAGTTCATCGTCAAAGCGTTTACGGACAGGTTTCGCCGGATTTCCCACTGCGATTGCATATGGTTCTATATCGCTCCCAACTACGCTGTTCAGACCGATAATCGCGCCGTCGCCGATGTGAACGCCGGGGAGAATCGTTGCGTTCTGCCCAAGCCAGACGTCGTTGCCTATAATGGTATCGCCTTTGACCGGCATTTCAGAGAGCGGCGGCGTTTCCTGCCGCCAATGCTCCAAGATGTAAAACGGAAACGTGCTGGCGGCTTTCATCCGGTGATTTGCGCCGTTCATAATAAAAGTGACATCGGCGGCTATCTGGCAGAACTTCCCGATAATCAGCCTGTCGCCGTAAAATTCGTAATGGTGCGTCACCCGGCTCTCGAAATCCTCGCCGCTGTAATAGGTGAAGTCGCCTACCTCGATATTCGGGCGGGTGATGGTCGGCTTGACGTAGACGACAGGAAAGCCCGGCACGGGGTGGGTAACGGTTGGGTCCGGCAACTTGCTCACAATGTGTGTCATACCGACGAAATATCTCCCTGTTTGAGTGACGCTCGCAGAATAGCGCCGGCCGGGATTTTTATTTGAGCTCAGCGCAGTTCCAGGCAGGAGGAACCCAGGTGGCGCCGGGCGCTTTCAATCAGTTCCCGGCAGGGCCGGAGGGAGTTTTTAAGTTTGTAGACGGCCACGCCGTCGTTTTCAGACAGCTTGAGATAGGTCCGGGCCGTGCCCGGGAAGGACTCGGCGGCGCTCTTGAAAAAAGCCAGAGTCTCCTGATTCAGCCGGGCCCGGGGCAGCTTGAAGCTGATGGTTTCGGTTTTGCGCTCCACCGCGTCGGTCAGTTCCAGAATCTCCCGGGCGATGAGCTTGACGTTGGCCTGGCCGCCCCGTTCGCCGGCTTCCATCGTGCCGCTCACCACCAGCACGGCCTCGGGCTTCAAAAGATCGCGGCACTTTTCCAGGGTCTTGGACCAGACCAGCACGTCCACCGAACCGCTCAGATCCTCCAGGGTCAGGTTGGCGTATTCCTTGTCCTTGCGGTCCCGCCGGATCTGCATGCTGGCCACCACACCGCCCAGGCGTATTTCGGTCTGATCGCCCAAGAGCTTGGCCCGGGCCGAGTCGCAACTGGAAACCACCGCCAGTTCAGTTTCATAGCGGGCCAGGGGGTGGCCGGTGATGAAGAAACCTAAGTATTCCTTTTCAAAGGTCAGGCGCACATTCTCCCGCCAGGGCGCGACCCGGGGCCAGTTGATTCGGGCGGCGCTTTCCGGCTCGGCGGCGGCCAGGAGGTCGAACATGCTGCTCTGGCCGTCGCGGCGGTCCTGCTGGCGCCGGGCGCCGCTCTCCAGGGCCTCGTCGATGGCCGCCAGCATGACCGCCCGGTCGGCCCCGCCGGAGAGATCGAAGGCCCCGCACTTGACCAGGGATTCGATGACCCGGCGGTTGACTTTCTGGCTGTCCACCCGTTCGCAGAAGTCGAAGAGATTTCGGAAGGGATCTTCGGCCCGGGCTTCGATAATCGACTCGATGGCCGCCGCCCCCAGGCCTTTGACCGCCCCCAGGCCGAAGCGGATGGCCCCGTCGACCACCGTGAAGCGGTAGCCGGACTCATTGACGTCCGGCGGCAGCACCGAAAGGCCGCCCGCCCGGCATTCGCCGATCAGGCGGACCAACTTGTCCTGGTTGTCCTTTTCCGAGCTCATGATGGCCGCCATGAACTCCACCGGATAATGGGCCTTGAGATAGGCGGTGTGGTAGGCCACAATGGCGTAGGCCGCGCTGTGGGATTTGTTGAAGCCGTATTCGGCGAAATTGGCCATCAGCTCGAAAATGTGGTCGGCCTTTTTGGGGTCGATCTGGTTGGCCCGGGCCCCGTCCATGAAACGGGCCTTCTGCTGGGCCATTTCCCGGGTGTTTTTCTTGCCCATGGCCCGCCTGAGGATGTCGGCCTCGCCCAGGCTGTAGTTGGCCAGGACCTGGCTGATGCGCATGACCTGTTCCTGGTAGAGGATGACCCCATAGGTCTCGGCCAGGATGGGCTTGAGCTGCTCGAGTTCGAAGCCGGCCTTGGCCCGGCCGTGCTTGCCGTCGATAAAGGTATCCACCATGCCGCTTTTCAGCGGGCCCGGGCGATAGAGGGCCACCAGGCCCATCAGGTCGTCGATGCAGTTGGGCTTGAGCTTGACCATAATTTCCCGCATGCCCGAACTTTCCAACTGAAAGATGCCGGTGCTGTCGCCCCGGCCCAAAAGGCGATAGGTTTCCTCGTCTTCAAAATCCAGTTGCGAGAGATCCAGCTCCAGACCCCGGTCACGCAGTAGCTTCAGGCAGTGGTCGATGACGGTCAGGGTTTTCAGGCCCAGAAAGTCGAACTTGATCAGACCGATGGATTCCACGCCCTTCATGTCGAACTGGGTGACCACCTGGGTTTTTTCGCCGTCCGCTTCTTCAGTGGCCGGGTCGCAGTAGAGCGGCAGATGCTCCATCAAGGGCCGGTCGCCGATGACCACCCCGGCGGCGTGGACCGAGGCGTGGCGGGGCAGGTTTTCCAGAAGTTCGGCGTATTCCAGAAGCTCGGCCACCCGGGGGTTGGCCCGGGCTTCCTCCCGCATCCTGGGTTCCTTCTGCAGGGCCTCTTCCAGGGTGATGTTGAGCTGGTTGGGCACCAGCTTGGCGATCCTGTCGACTTCGCCGTAGTTCAGGCCCAGGGCCCGGCCCACGTCGCGGATGACCGCCTTGGCCTTCATCTGGCCGAAGGTGATGATCTGGGAGACCTGTTCCTTGCCGCCGTAATTTTCGGTCACGTAGCGGATGACCTCGTCGCGGCCGTCGGTGCAGAAGTCCACGTCGATATCCGGCATGGAGATGCGCTCGGGATTGAGGAAGCGCTCGAAAAGGAGGTCGAAGCGGATGGGGTCCACATCGGTGATGCTCATGGAATAGGCCACCAGGCTGCCGGCGGCCGAACCCCGGCCCGGGCCCACGGGGATGCCGCGATCCTTGGCCCAGTTGATGAAGTCGGCCACGATCAGGAAATAGCCCGGAAAACCCATCTTGATGATCAGGGCGATTTCTTCCTCCAGGCGTTCCCGGTAGGCGGCCTTTCGCTCGTCGCTGAGGGCTTTGCCGGCGGCCGCCCGGGCCCGGAAACGTTTTTCCAGACCCTCGCGGGAAAAACGGGCCAGACGGTCGTCCGGGCTCTCGCCGGCATTCAGTTTCAGGGCCGGGAAGGCGTACCGGGGGCTGGGGAATTCCACATTGCAGCGTTCGGCGATGGTCAGGGTGCTGCTAATGGCTTCCGGCAGATCGCCGAAGGAGTCGGCCATCTCCCGGGGGCTCTTGAAATAATACTCATTGGCGGGCATCCGCATGCGGTTTTCTTCACCCACGGTCTTGGCCGTCTGGATGCACAAAAGCACGTCGTGCATGCGGTAGTGCTCTTTTTTCAGATAGTGGCAGTCATTGGTGGCCACCAGCGGCAGGCCCAGCTTTCGGGAAATCTCCACCAGGCCCCGGTTGGCTTCGGCCTGTTCGGGGAGGCCGTTGGACTGAAGTTCCAGGTAGAAACGGTCTTTGAAGATGGCGGCGTATTCCTCGGCCGCCCGCACGGCCTCGGCCGACCCCTGCCGGTGGAGGAGCAGCCAGGGCAATTCGCCCTGAAGACAGCCCGACAGGGCGATGACGCCCTGCTTGTATTGCCGCAGCAATTCCTTGTCCATCCGGGGCCGATAGTAAAACCCCTCGATATTGGCCCTGGAGACCAGGCGGCAGAGGTTGCGGTAGCCTTCCAGATTTTCGGCCAGCAAAACCAGGTGGTGCCGCATTTCGTTCTGGTCGCGCGCGCGGCGGGAACCGGAAGAGACATAGGCCTCCACCCCCAGGATAGGCTTGATGCCGACTTCCCTGGCCGCCTGGTAGAAGGGGAGAATACCGAACATCTGCCCGTGGTCGGTCAGGGCCACGGCCGGCATGTCCATGCTTTTGGCGGTGTTGACCAGATCCTTGATCTTGATGGCCCCGTCGAGGAGACTGTAGCAGGAATGGACGTGCAGATGGACGAAACTCATGGGCGGGCCTCTTTGTCGCCGAATTGTTTTTTGGGGAAGCGGTCGGGCCCGGCCGGGTCCCGCCGGTCGCGGCTCATGGAATCATCAGATGGAATCCAGCCGGTAGTTGGGGGCCTCTTTGGTGATGATGACGTCGTGGACGTGGCTTTCCTTCAGGCCGGCCGAAGTGATGCGTATAAAGCGGGCCTTGGCCGCCAGTTCGCTCAGATTGGCGGCGCCCACGTAGCCCATGCCGGCCCGGACGCCGCCGACCAGTTGATAGATGCTTTCCGACAGAAGACCCCGATAGGGCACCCGGCCGACAATGCCTTCGGGCACCAGCTTGCCGCTCCCGGAGGCCGACTGGTGGTCATGGGTGATGCTCTGGCCGTAGCGGTCGGCCGAGCCTTCGCGCATGGCTTCGATGGAGCCCATGCCCCGGTAGGTTTTGTAGGTCCGCCCCTGATAAAGGATTTTTTCGCCGGGGCTCTCCTCGGTGCCGGCGAAGAGGGAGCCGATCATGACCGCGGCCGAGCCCCCGGCCAGGGCCTTGACCACGTCGCCGGAGAATTTGATGCCGCCGTCGGCCAGAATGCCGATGCCGTGGCGCCTGGCCTCGGCCGAGCATTCAAAGATGGCCGTCATCTGGGGAACGCCCACCCCGGCCACAATGCGCGTGGTGCAGATGGAGCCCGGCCCCACCCCGATTTTGACCGCGTCGGCCCCGGCGCCGGCCAGGGCGGCCACGCCTTCGGCCGTGGCCACATTGCCGGCGATGACGTTCAGGTCCGGGAAGGTGCGCTTGATCAGCCTGAGGGTCTCGATGACGTTGCGGGAATGGCCGTGGGCCGAGTCGATGACCACCACATCCACCTTGGCGGCCACCAGGGCCGCGCAGCGTTCCAGGGCTTCGGCATTGGCCCCGATGGCCGCCCCGGTCCGCAGCCGGCCTTTGGAATCCTTGGCCGCGTTGGGATATTTGCGGACCTTTTCAACGTCCTTGATGGTGATCAGCCCCACCAGGCGGCCCTGGGGGTTGACCACCAGGAGTTTTTCAATGCGGTTCTGGTGCAGCTTGGCCTTGGCCTGTTCCAGGGTGATGCCCTCTTCGGCGGTGACCAGATTTTCCTTGGTCATCACTTCCGAGACCGGGCGGCTGAAGTTGGTTTCATAGCGCAGGTCGCGGTTGGTGACAATGCCCCGCAGTTCGCCCTCGGAGACTACCGGCACCCCGGAGATGCGGTACTGTTCCATGACTTTCAGCACTTCCTCCACCCGGGCCGAGGGGGTCACGGTGACCGGATCGACGATCATGCCGCTTTCGCTCTTTTTGACCTTTTCCACCTCAAAGGCCTGGGTTTCGATGGACATGTTCTTGTGAATGATGCCCAGCCCCCCATGGCGGGCCATGGTGATGGCCGTCTGGGCTTCGGTGACCGTGTCCATGGCCGCGCTGACCAGGGGGGTCTTCAATATGAGGTCCCGGGTCAGGCTGGTGGTCAGGTCCACCTCGCCGGGCAGGATTTCCGAGTAAGCCGGGGCCAGCAGTAAGTCGTCGAAAGTCAGCCCTTCTTTAAATCGCGCTCTGTCGTTCATATTCTTGTCCTTTTCAGTGGCCAGGGAGGCCGGCGGCCTGAAGCCAGAGGCCCTCCAATAAGCCGTTGTCGCTGACCATTATCTCTTCTCTTTTAAAAAAAGTCATTATTTCCAGAACTTCCACCAGGCCGGCCACAATGGCGTCGGCCCGGCGGGGGTGGAGACCGTGGCGCGTCACCCGTTCGCCGACCGTCAGGGCGGCCAGGGAGTCCAGAAGACCGGCAATGGCCCGGTAACTAAGGCGGGAATTGTTGACCCGGTCCGGATCATAGTCTTGCAAAGCCAGAAGCAGGGCGGCTATGGTGGTCACCGTGCCGGCGGTTCCGGTCAACAGGGCCGCGGGCTCGACGTCGCTGAAATCGGAGGAAAGCAATATGGAACGGACTTCCCGGCCCACGGCGGCCAATTGGCCGGCTTTGACGGGGTCGCTGAGGTATTTCTCGGTCAGGGCCACCACGCCCAGGGCCAGGCTGCGGCTTTGGCCAATGAACTGTTTTCGGGTCGAGACAAATTCGGTGGATCGGCCGCCGATATCGAATATCAAGGCCTGTTCGGGAAGAGTTTCGAGGCCGGAAAGGACGCCCCGGGCGGTCAGGCGGGCTTCCTGGTCGCCGCTTAAGATGACGGCTTCCCAGCCGAAGCGGCGCTTGATTTCGGCCATGAAGGCCGGGCCGTCCTGGGCCAGACGGGCGGCCATGGTGGCCCCGGCCAGAATTTTTCGGGCCCCGGAATCGCGGACCTGACGGGCGAAGTCTTCCAGGGCGCCCCAGGCCCTATTTAAAGCTTCGGGGGCCAAACTGCCCCCGGGTTCAAGATGTTCCGATAATCTGGGAATATGCTGAAAAACCTTTTTGCCGGCCCAGAGATCCCCCTTTCTTTCGGCCAGCATCAGCCGGAAAGTGTTGGAACCCAGGTCCAGAGCGGCAATGACAGGTGAAGGCATCTTTCTTTGTGTTCCCGACAAAATATGGTGCCGCCGTGCGGTATCCATACTATATATCAGATTTTGATCTTCCTGCCAAGCCCGGCCTTAAAAAATCGCCCGCGCCGGCGGGCGGCCGGAGCGGGCGCTTGGCGGGGTCAGCCTCCCCCGGGCCGAAGCCTTAGTCGTCGTTGTTCAAGTTATCGGGATTCGAGAAGAAATCCGAGGTCATCTTGAAGACCACCGGGCTGAGCATCAAGAGGGCGATCAGGTTGGGGATGGCCATCAGACCGTTGAAGAGGTCGGCCAGGTTCCAGACCAGGGTCAGTTCGGCCATAGCCCCTACGGGCACGGCCAGGGTGAAGGCGATGCGGAACGGCAGGGCGCCTTTGTCGCCGAAGAGGTAGATGACGCAGCGTTCGCCGTAGACGCACCAACCCAGGATGGTGGAGAAGGCGAAGAGCACCAGGCCGATGGTCACCAGCCAGGAACCGAAACCGCCGGGCATGGCCGAGTCGAAGGCCACGGCGGTCAGGGTGCCGGCGCTGGCCACATCGTCGGACCAATGGCCGGAAACCAGGATGACCAGAGCCGAGATGGAGCAGATCACAATGGTGTCCAGGAAGGGATCCAGCATGCCCAGCATGCCCTGGCGCACGGGGTTTTTGACGATGGCCGTGGCGTGGGCGATGGGGGCGCTGCCGAGACCGGCCTCGTTGGAGAAGAGGCCGCGGGCCACGCCGAAGCGCACGGCCATGGCCAGGGTGGAGCCGGTAAAGCCGCCGACGGCCGCGTGACCGCTGAAAGCGCTGTCGAAGATCAGGGCGAAGGCCTCGGGCACCCGCTCAATGTGGATGATGAGAATGATCAGGCCGCCGATGACGTAGATGAAAGCCATGATCGGCACCAGGGTTCCGGACACGTCGCCGATGCGCTTGACCCCGCCGATCAGGACGACGCCGGCCAGGATAAGCATGGGTATGGCCACCAGCGATTTGGAGATGTAGCTGGAGATGTCGCCGCCGGCCAGACTCACCACATTGATGGTGATGGCGTTGGCCTGGGTCATGTTGCCGATGCCGAAACTGGCCACCATGCCGAAGATGGCGAAGAGCGTGGCCAGCCATTTCCAGTTTTTACCCAGCCCGTTTTTTATGTAGTACATGGGGCCGCCCACATAGCTGCCGGCCGGGGTCACTTCCCGGTACTTGACGGCCAGCAGGGCTTCGCAGTACTTGGTGGCCATGCCGAAGGCGGCGGTGACCCACATCCAGAAAACGGCGCCGGGGCCGCCCAGCATAATGGCCGTGGCCACGCCCACGATGTTGCCGGTGCCCACGGTGGCGGCCAGGGAGGTCATCAGAGCTTTCCAGGGGGTCAGTTCGCCTTCATGCCCGGCCGCGGCCCGGCGGCCTCGCCACATGACGGCAAAAGCCTTCAGGATCTGGCTCCAGGGCACGAAATTCAGGCCGATCATCATTATGACGCCCACGCCCAGCAGCAGGGGAATCAATACGTAAGGCCCCCAGACCACGCCGCCGACATCGCCGACCCAGTTGCTGAATTGGGTAATCGCGCTGACTTGTTCTTGCATGCTTTCTCCTTCCTACGATTGGATTATGCCGTCCGCCCTGGACCATTCCAAGCGGCTATCTCGAAGCCGAGTTCTATCGCAATCCTTGCCGGAGCCTTCCTGATTTTTCGTAAACCTCCCCCCTCTCCGGTTCCGGCTGGAACCAGGGATGAAAACAGGGCTAAGAGAGGGCCTCTTCAATATCCAGGCCGCCACAGGGCAGGGAAAACTATTGCGGGGGATCTGAAGAATCCCGTGAAACTGGCTCGGTTTCGAGCTCGGTCGGCTCCGAGGCCGAACCCTTGGGCGGAAACGGTTCCGTCTTGGCCAAAGCCGCCAGATCGGTTTCCGCCCGAATACTTTCCTTGGCCTCCTGGGCCATACGGTACAACTGGCCGTAGACCCGGCCCAGAGTCCGGGCCGCTTCGGGCAGCTTGTCCGGACCCAGCACCAGAAGGGCCACCACCGCCACCACCAGGACTTCGCCCCAGCCGATGCCGAACATCAGATTGCCGGTCAGCCCTGGTCGCCGCGCTTTTCAGCGGAAGCCTCTTCCGGCTCCGGCGGACCGGCCGCGGGAGGTTCGGCCGGAGACCGCTGACCGGCGGCCGGGCCGGCCTGGTCCGGTTCGCGCACCGCCCGGCGGAAGTTGGCCAGGCCCTGGCCCAGGCCTCTCCCCAATTCGGGCAGTCTTCGGCCCCCGAAGATCACGATCACCAGAATGACAATGATGACCAGTTCCCAAACGCCTATATTTCCCATTTATGTCTCCTTAAGGATGCCCCGAATTATACCAAAAAACCAGCCGCAGGGGAAGGGGCTTGAAGGCGGCCCCTTGAAAGAAATTGGGCAATGATTGCCATATTTTTGCCGATATGGGAAAAAGAGGCGCTTTTTTTGAAAATCAGTGCTTGAAGGCCCTCTGCCCGGTGAAGACCATGGCCGCCTGGGGCCGGGCCTGGTTGACGGCCTCGATGGCCTCCCAATCCCTCAGCGAGCCGCCGGGGTGGGCGATGGCGCTGACGCCCTGGCGCAGGGCCACATCCACACCGTCGCGGAAAGGGAAGAAGGCGTCGGAAACCATGACCGAAGCCGGGAGGCCGCCTTGGCCCTCCCGGGCCGCCTGGTCAATATCGTGCAACAGGCTCTTTTTGGCCTTCTTCTGTTCCACGGCCAGTTGCAGTTCCTTATAGGTCATTTGGTGGCGGTTCTCGCACAGGGCGTCGGCAAAGTTGCGATAGGCCTTGAATACGGCCATCTCCACAATGCCCACCCGATCCTGGCCGCCGGCCCCGATGGCCACGGTGGCCCCGTCTTTGACGAAAAGCGCCGAATTGGAGCTCACCCCCTGTTCCACAGCCCAGCCGAAGACCAGGTCGTTCAGCTCGCGGGCGCTGGGAGCCCTTTCCGGGGCGTAGAGCCGTCCCTCGTGTTCGGCCCGGGCCGGCAGAAAGTCCTTGGGCGAGAGAATGGCGTTTTGGGAAGACTGCTGGAGAATGAGCCCGCCGTCCATCAGGCTCTTGAGATCCAGAAAGCGTTTGGCCGCCTGCTTTTTCAGCTTGTCGATGTTTTTGATCTTGAAGATGCGCAGGTCTTTTTTGCGCGTCAGAATTTCCAGGGCCCCCTCTTCAAAATCCGGGGCGGCCACCACTTCCAGGTAGCGGCGGTTCATCAGTTTGGCGCAGGCTTTGTCCACCGGCCGGTTCAGGACCGCCGCGCCGCCGAAAGCGGCCACCCGGTCCCCTTCCCAGGCCTTGGCGAAAGCGGCCCTGGCCGTGCGGCCCAGGGCCGCGCCCGAGGGGTTGTTGTGCTTGACGATGACCGCCGCCGGCTTGTCGCTCAGGTAACGCAGAATGCCCAGGGCCGCATCCACATCGGTCAGGTTGGTCTTGGAGGGGTGCTTGCCGCAGCCGTACATCATATTGGCGGCCGGGTCGCCGTCGGCCAGGGCCGAGACCAGGGCTTCCCGGGGGCCGACGTATTTGACGCCGGCCTGGCTGAGGCGCCCGTTGACCAGGCGATAGAGGGCCGCCTCCTGCCCCGGGTTTTCGCCGTAACGCAAACCGCCTTCCACTTCCGGGCCGTCTTCCGGTTTGATTTTGTAGATCTGTTTGTGATAGATGAGAGTGGTGTCGCCGATCTTCAGCGTAATTTCCGGCGGAAAATGGTCGTTCAGAATCTGGCGATACTGGGCGCGGCTCATGAGGCGTACCTTCGTCTTTGATGTCTTTTGGCCTGAGCGACTGAAGGTCGCCTTCGTTTGGGAATGACCTTTTTTAGAATAACCCTGAATGTTTGGCGATTATACAACTAATTACTGTTCCAAGTCAAATTTCCGGCCGGGATTCAGGGACTTTGAAAGATTGATTATGACTGGCAAGCCGACTGAACTGAGCGTGGAAAAACTGCTGCCCGGCGGGCCGGGTCTGGCCCGCCTGAACGGGGAGGCGATTCTGCTGCCGGAAGTCCTGCCCGGGGAAAGAGTGCTGGCCGAGATCGGCCAGCGGCGCGGGGGAGTGCGGCGGGGGCGAGTGTTGGAGATCCTGAGCGCTTCACCCTGGCGAGTGGAACCGGACTGCCCGCATTTCGGACACTGCGGGGGCTGTGATTTTCTGCACGTCGCTCCCCGGGCGGCCCTGGCCCTGAAAAGCGAGGCCGCCCTGGGGGATCTGGCGGCCGCTTGGGGGCTGAGCCCGGAACTCGTGGAGTCGCCCCTGAGAACTAATTACCGCTCCCGGGCGGTTCTTCACCTGGGGCCGGGGGCCGACGGGCGCCGGGCCATCGGCTTTTATGACCGGCAGCGCTCGGTGGTGGACTTTGCGGAGTGCCGCCTGTTGTCCCCCGAGTTGATGAAAGCTCTGCCGCCGCTGAAAGAATGGGCCGCCAAAGCGCCTCCCGGCGCACCGGAAATCGAAATCAATCTGATGATGGGCGCCGACGCCCGGGGCCTGATGATCATTCTGTCGCCGGCCCCGGCCCGGGGCCGGGATAAGCGGTCGGCGGGCCGGACGACCGAAGCGCCCGACCCGGCCGGCCTGATCTCGAATCTGGAAAAACTCGCCGTAGCTGACTTGGCCGTCTTCTGGCGTCCCTCGGAGAGGGTTCAGCCCAAACGTCTCTCTTCAGGAGGGCCCAGACGTTTGACGGCGGCGGTCTGGCCCTGCTGGGGCCTGACTCTGCGCTCCGCGCCGGGGGGCTTCAGCCAGGTCAATCCGCCGGTCAACATGGCGATGGTGGAAAAAGCGCTGGCCCTGGCCGCGCCCCTGGCCCCCGGCCCGGCTCTGGACCTTTATTCGGGGTTGGGCAATTTCGCGCTGCCCCTGCTGAAATCAGGCTTCAGGGTGACGGCCGTGGAAGAAGCGCCCGAGGGCGCGGCCGCCGCCCGGGAAAACGGCCGGGGCCTTTCGGGTTTCCGGCTGATTCAGGGCCGCAGCGGAGAGGTCGCGGCCGGGCTGGCCAAAAAGGGGGAGCGCTTTAAGCTGCTGCTTCTGGATCCGCCCCGGGCCGGGGCCCGCGACCTGGCCCCGACTCTGGCCGCCCTGAATCCGGAGCGGATTATTTATGTGGCCTGCCACCCGGCCGTGCTGGGCCGGGATATCCCGGCCTTTATCTCCCTGGGCTACCGGCCGGATCGGCTTCTGGCCCTGGACATGTTTCCCCGCACCAGCCATCTGGAGGCCCTGGTCAGCCTGGCCAGGGGCTGAATTCATAAACAGCCGGCCGATGGCCCCGTCAGGCTCTTGAGGCTTTGGCTATGACCAGGACTTCTTCCAGGGGAGGGCTGACCGGGGGGTGGTGCGAAAGGCAGAGGGGCGCGGCCATTTTGACCGCTTCCTGTCCCAGGCCGGCCAGGGCTTCGGCTTTGAGCAAAAAAATTCCCTGCTTCAATTGGCCCACTGTGCCGGTCCCTCCCAATAACTCATTGGCCGCGCTGATGGCGGCGGGGGAACTCAGGCGGCCGAAAAACTGGCTGTTGCAATTGGCCATAACTTTATGGTCAACGCTTTTGGGCTCCTGGGCGGCCAAGATCAGGCCAAAACCGTATTTCCTGGCCTGCGAGGCAAAGCGGACGATTGCTTCCTTTGAAGGGGCGGATTTGAGGGCCGGCACAAATTCCTTGGCTTCGTCAATAACCAGGAGCCCACCCAGACCAGGGTCCGGGTGGGATTTGACCCAGGAGAAAAGCCCCATCACCAGTTGCCCCACAAACAGGCGTTGGGCGGTTTCATCATTCAGGCCCGACAGGTTGATGACCGATATCCTGGTTTTGCCGGGGCTCTCAATCAGGCCGGCAATGTCGTGGCTGGGCTTCTCGCCGCTCATCAAGGGATTACTGATCATGGCCGCTTTCAATTTCCCGGCCATATCCGCCGCCTGTTGGGCGGCTTTGGCGTGAATGCCCCGCCCGGCTTCAAACGGAAGATCGGCCAGCACCTCGGCCAGCACCCCCAGATCCCCGCCGCCGTTGACCGCCATCCACCTCAGCGCGGAAGCCAGAAGGCCGGTTTTCATATCGCCGACCTTAAGGCCCAAAATATCCCTGAGCGCGCCGATGGCCATCTCCACCGCCTGTTGAAGAGAATCTTCATCCCCGGCCAGTTCGTCAAAGGCGGGGATCTGGCGCAGCCTCAGCGGGTTGCCTCCTTCCCGCCCCGGAGTCCAGACTTTGACCTCGACCCGGGCAAAATAATCATGGGCCAGGGCCGCGTCTCCGGCGCGCCAGCCGCCGGGCGCCTCAGGCCAGGGCTGCCCGAGACGGGCCAGGTCGTTGGCGAGGTCAATGACAATGGAGGGGACCCCGCGCAAGGCGGCCTCCTCCACCAGTCGCCGGGTCAGAACTGTTTTGCCTGAGCCGCTGCCGCCAAAAATGGCCACATGTTTTTTCAGCGCCATCAGAGGCAGATGCAAGATTTCGCCTGGCCGGTCGCCAATCAGACGGCGGCCTACGGGGATATCGGGCCTGGCGGCCGCCCCGAGCGCAAGCGCGGGACCGGGCGCCGCGGGGGGGGCGGCCGCCGGGGCCGAAGGGGGCGCCTCCTGACCGGAAGCCAGAAGCCAGGCCAGTTGATCGCTTAAAAAGCCGATTTTGGAGGCCGGGCGGCTCTGGAGCACCCAGTCCCGCCAGAGAGCCGGCGGGACCTGTTGACGCAATCCGGCCAGGGCGGCCAGTGAACGGATGGCCTCATCGTCCGGCGCCAGCCAGAGACCTCCGTGCTCATTGAATTTTTGGACCAGGGCTTTAGTTTTCAGCCCTCCGGGGCAATCCTGAAAACGGATGAGGGCCAGTCGGCGGTAAGGCAGGCGCCGGTCTATTCCGGACTGGGTCATGGCCGCGCCCAGCCGATTCTGGAAGGCTATGGCGTTGTCATGCAGCATGGCCCGCAAAGCCAGGTGCCGCTCGCCGCCGTCGCGTTCGGTGCTTTCATAGCGCAGTTTCGCGTGGAGCAGGGGGAATTTGCGATCGGCCCGGTCATCGGGATCCGGCAGCAGATCGGCATCGGAAGGGAGGGCCGCGCGGTGCTCATGGCTGAAAGAAAGCAGATAGGCGGTCAAGGCCGCCGGCCATAAAACATCCTCCTGGGTTTTAGTTTTATAGGATTTTACATCGACCTTCAGGCGCAGCCGCTGGAAAAGACTTTCCAGGTCATCAAATTCCGGCGGCGTCGTCGGCGCCCGGGGCCGGCCGGGGCTGGTCGGGTTTTCCGCCGGCCCTGATTCGATAAGGCTCTCAGCTTCCCGGGCCCGGTTTTCAAGCAGACAGTTTTTGACGTGACGGTCGCAGTTTTGCAGCAGAGCCCGGGGATACATCAATTTGGCCGCCTCCAGCACCTGGAGGGGAAAGGGCCAGGTGGCGTAAGGCACGGTCTCCCCGACGCTCTGGCAGGCCTGGCTGATTCGCCCGGCGATTATTCGGGCCGCTTGCCCGGAGCCGTCCAGCGGGGAAAGAAAAATCGGCGCTTCATAGCGGTCGCTGAAAGTTTTCAGCCCCACCCCGGCCAGGTCGTCCCAGGTTTGCCGAAGGCAGGAAACCACGGTCAGATTGCGGCTGGTGTTGTCCTTAAGCTCAAGCAGGCCGTTACAGATATTGTTGATAATGCGCCGGGCGGTTCGGCCTTCTTCGTCGTCGCCCGAGGCCGGATCAAGGGCCGCCGATTTTTTGACAATGCCGTCGAGCTGATCCAGGGCCAGGACGGTCACGCCTCCGCCGAGGGCGATGAGCCATGACAGCCCGGCCACCGTGCCCCTGGCGTCCCGCCGGGCGGCGCTGTACTTGTAGGCCGAGTCGGCGTCGCCGTCCGGGTCGTAGCCTTGAAGCCACTGGCGCCCCTTATCGGAGATGCCCGAATCAAAGGAATTGAGAAAGATGACCGCCCGAATCAGATCCCGGTATTGCGGAGGAACAGAGTCCGGAAAAAGGCGGCCCAGTTCCCGGACGATGATTTCCGCGGCCTGCTCCAGGGCCTCCAACAGGGTGTCTTTGGAAAAGAGATTGAGTATCTCTTTGCGCAGCTCGTAGTCGAAAACCCTGACGGTATTGCGCAAAAGGTGCGCCCATTGGCTTCGGCCATCAGGCCGGCGGCTGCGAAGAGACTTTAACATGTGCAGGAGCACGGTCTCCCAAAAATCGTTCACGCCGCTCATGTCGACCAGAACGAAAAAGGCGTTTTTTCGCCAGGCTTCGGCCCGCATGGCGTTTAACAAATGAGTCTTGCCCGAGCCGCCGGGACCGGAGATGACCAGCCCTTGAGGCGAGGTCATTTTTTGGCCTTTTTGAAGCCTGGTCAGGACCAGATCGAAAATTTTCCTGGCTTCGGCCTGGATAAGCGGAACATCCAGGCGGTCGTCGCTCCAGACGTCGTCCAGCGATTTTACCCAGTCAAAGTCAAGCGCCCTTAAAACCGCCAAAGTCATGGCCAGCCCTCAATTCACTGCAAAACGACCAGGTGCATGGCCCGTCCGGCCACGGTCAGTGAGCTCCGGGCGTCCTCGACCGTGACGGCCAGGGGATCGTCAAACGGGTACAGGCTCAGAAAGCGATCTCCGGCCAAAGCCAGCAGCGCTTGGTCCAGAACCTCACGCTTGAGGTCAGTCAGCCTGGCCCGCAAAGCGGCCAGCCGCACCGAGCCGCCCGGCTCCGCCAATTCTACCCAGTGCCGCAGTATGCGCCGCCGGACCTCTTCAAGGCTAGTCCCGGTGACCGGCGAGACGGGATTTTCGGAAGCGGATTTTTCGGCGCCGGCCGGATTCGCGGCCAGGATTTCGGCCAGGTGGACATCATTGACGGCCATATAGCGCGACAGGCGGGCCAGGAGCTTTTGCAGGACCTCGCCGGCGGTGTAGGATCTGGCGTTAACCCGGGCCTCGGAATGTTCCTGGATATAAAGCCAGCCTTTGTCGGTCAGCGAGACGCGCACGGCGCGCACGGTTCTTTTTCCGCCGGGCCGGGGCTCTTTGCCTTCTTCGATCAAACCCAGCCCGGCCAGCATTTTCCTGTCTTTCAAAGCCAGGGCCGGTTTCAGATCCTTGAGCCATTCCGAGCCGTCAGTGACGGCCAAATTCCACAGGTAGAGCATTTTCAGGGCGGGCAGGAGCTCAGACATCCAATTTCTCCGAAGGGAATTTCTGGGCGCTCGGCCTCGAGGGGACGGCGCTGAAGGCCCGGGCCAGGCGACAAGCAAGCGCTGTTTCCAATTTCTATGGATTATATAAGATCGGGGGCGGGAGTCAAGCTTTGGTTCTTGACCGTCTGAGGCTGAACGAAAATATCCCGGCCGGGCGGCCGGGATATTTTCTGGCTGAGATCAGGTGAGCCTTACTTCCGGGGAACCACCAGAGTCTGCCCCAGCTTGAGCAGGGCCATCTGTTTGCTATCCATATTGTTGGCCCTGGCCAGGGCGTTGGCGCTGACGCCGTATTTCCGGGCCAGACCGTAGAGAGTATCGCCCGAGGAGACTTTGTGCTTGCGGGCCTTGGGCTGGGCGGCGGCCACGGCCGCCGGCCCGGCTTCGCTTTTTCGGGCCGCAAGCGGAGCTTGGGCTTCGGGGGCCGGGCTGATGCCGGCCGAAGGCGCGGGGGTTATACCCAGATCGAGGGCGGCCATCTCCAGGGCCTCGGCCACGTGTTTGGCCTCCGGGCTCCGGCCGGGGCCGGCGGCCTGCTTTTCAGCCGCCGGGGCGGCCGCGGCGACCGCTTCAGGTTTCGGCGTGGCTTGGGTTTTGGCCGGGGCGGCCGCCGCCTGAACGGCCTCCTTCTGAGCCCTGCTCTGGCCCGTGGTCTTGGCTAAGGCCAGGTGCTGGTGCTTTTTGGGGGCCCAGGCCAGCTTCTGGGCGTCGCTGATATTGGCGCCCTGGTTATTGATGATCCGGCGGGCGCCGGCGTAGTACTCGCCCCGGGCCCGGTCGTCGAGATTGCTTTCCTGGATCTGCTTGCCGTGGCTGGGGCTGTGGATGTATTTGCCGCCGCCGGTATAGATGCCCACATGAGCGATGCGCTTCCTGCGCCCGAAAAAGACCAGGTCGCCGGGCCGCAGATCCTTGCGGGCCACGGAACTGCCGTGGGCCAGTTGATCGCCGCTGCTCCGGGCCAGGTTGACCCCGTGCCGCCCGAAAACCCATCTGGTGAAACCGCTGCAGTCAAAGCCGGTTTCCGGTTTGTGGCCGCCGTAACGATAGGGGACCCCCACCTGGGAAAAGGCGGTCTTCAAAACATTGTGAGCCGTGGCCGGCGCCGGCTGGCCGTCCGGCGCGGCCGTTTCGCCGGCCAGGAGGGGGTCGGCGGCGAACCCGTCATCAGGGCCGTCAGCCTGATCCGGCCCGGCTTCCGCGGCGGGCGGGGGTGGCTTGGTCCCGGAAGATAAAAGTTCGCTTTTGCCGGCGGAAGTGCAGCCGCCGGCCAGAAAGGCCAGTGCCAGAGGAAGGATGAAAAGAGAAATGGACCAGCGGCGGGCCGCGACCCAAGATGAATCACCCATCAAATCTCCTTAACGTGAAAAGCAATATTTTAATCGTCACCCGGCGGTCTGGGGTCTCTTCAGGCGGATGTCAATCCGGATAACAAGCGTTAAAAGACAGGGAAAACCCATACATAAGCGGAATATAGCACGCCTTGGAAACCGAAGTCAAGCTGATCAGCAATACTCCAGCAGTTCTCAAAGTAGGCCTGATTATAAAAATAGCCGGTCGCCCCGGAGCGGGCGACGGAGCGGAGCGGCCGGTCAGGTCGGCCAATCCGTCCCCTGCCGGGCAAAAATCGCCCTTTTTGCCCGGCTACGACCAAAGCACTTGAAGATGGAAAGCTACTTTGAGAATCACGTGCGCCGTGGAAAGGTGCGCCTCATCCAGTGGGTGCAAGCCCCACCCGGCAACTAACGCTCCAGCCGGAAGCAATCGGAGCAGTCATGGAGGTAACGAGATGGCTGAAGCCTT
>JAISFR010000076.1 GCA_031263565.1 Candidatus Adiutrix sp.
CTGTCGTTCCCGCCCTGGCCGCGTATTCCCATTCAGCCTCCGTGGGCAGACGGTAGCGGCTATGCCCTTCCTGCTGGTTCAAACGTTTGATGAACGCTTGCGCGTCATCCCAGGACACCTGTTCCACAGGATTGCTCTGCCCTTCGAACCGGCTCGGATTGCTCCCCATCACCGCCGTCCACTGGGCCTGCGTCACCTCGTAGGTGCCCAGGTAAAAAGGCTGGCTGATGCTCACTCGGTGTTGCGGCGTTTCACCGTACAAAGCGTTTTCAAAATTTTTGTCAGCGCCCATCGTGAACGACCCCGCCGGGATCAGGGTGAACTCCAGGCCGAGGCTGTTGGTGTAGGTCTTTTCGGTGGTCAAGGAGGACCCCGGCGTCAGGATAAGCAAACACGCGTAAAGAGCGGCCAGGCTCCACAGCTTGATTCTTTTCATTCGATTTTCTCTCTCGGAATTTAATGTGCGTCAGCCCCGGGAATCCGGAGAACCTTCGTGCCGGAGACGGCCCGCAGTGTTGCGGCGTCCTTTTCCGCCATATAGGCGCGAAAAATCTCCTCCAGGGTGGGGAACTCCCGGTAGGGGTATTTCCCGAACATAGCGTAGCCGTCGCCCCCGGAATACAGGAAATCGTTGATGGCCAAGATGTATTTCGCCTTGAGGTCCAGCGGTTGCCCGCCAACCGTCACGGACTTCGGGACCATAACCTCGCTCTTCCGGCCGTCGGCGGCCGTTATCTCGCGCTTTTCCGTTCCGACCTCCAGGCCCCAGAACTGAGGGAAAGCCCCCGCGCCCGGCAGTCCGAGGCCATGGCTCAAAGCGGCCAGCAGGTCCTCCCCGGTGACGTCTATCAGGTACACATAGTTGCCGTACGGAAAGGCCGTGAGAAACTGGCCTTTCGTCACGTCGCCCTCCGCGATGGAGTCGCGGATACTCCCTCCGTTGATCAGCGCGGCGTCCGCGCCGGTAGCGTCGGTGAGAGCCGCGCAGACCAGCCGGCCGAGGTTGGTGCTCGAACGTCTCACGTTCCGCCTCGAACCGTCGAGGTCAAACGGGACTTTCATCACCACCCGGCTCAATTCCGTGTCGAGTTCCGCCTTCAGGGCGTTCATCGCCGCACGCATGGCGGGGTCGGGCGCCGTTGTTTCGATTTCGGGGGAGAAGGCCGTGAGAATCGAAGCGGCCATCGAATATCCGCCGTCGCTTTTTTTGTCTATGGTGATCCGGCCGACGTTTTCGAAATAGGCCCCCGTGCTCGCGACGAGGGCCCGGCTCCCGTCGCTCCGCTCGATCGGGATGATGGTGGTGCTGTGGCTGTGCCCGTCGATGATGACGTCGAGGCCGGAGACGCGCTCCGCTATGGCCTGGGAGGTCGGCTCGCAGTACGGCTCGCTGCCCATATGCGTCACGGCCACGATCAGGTCCGTGCCTTCGGCTTTCAGGCGTTCCACAAGCGCCTCCGCTTCTCTTACAGGGTCTTTGATTTCCAGCCCTTCAAGATTGCGGGGGTCGGTGCTTGTTCGAGTCCCCGGCGTCGAAAGGCCGAATATGCCGACCTTCAAATCGCCCCACGAACGCAGGACATAAGGCGGCAGGATGCTCCCCCCGTTTTCCCGCGCGACGTTGGCCGCCAGAAAATTGAGGCGGTATTGGCCGGCGATTTCGAGAAGCCGCTTATAGCCGTAGTCGAAATCATGGTTGCCCGCCGCGATAGCGTCATAACCCGCCAGGCTCAGAACCACCCCCATCAACTCTCCGCGCCGTGCGGTGGCGAAGGCCTGGCCATGCAGCACGTCGCCGGCGTCCAGCAGCAGTTTGCGCGGCGACGGGTCCGCGTCCACCAGGGCCTTGAGCCGGTCGTAACCGATGCGGGTCAGGCGGCCCTCTGTATCGCGTTCTTCGAAAGCCTGGCCGTGAACGTCGTTGGTGTGATAGATGACCAGCTCGTGCGCCGCGGCGAAAGCCGGGAAGCCGCCAGAGAAGGCCGCGACGAAGCCCAGAAGCGCCGAAATCGTCAATGCCGTAATTTTTTTTCTCATCCTCAAACCGCCTCTCACTCAAAAAAACAGTAGTACTCTGTTGGCTCGCTCTAATTTTTCAGCATGATGCGGCGCTCTTATCCCGTGATGCGGGAGCGGCCGGGCGTCATTTCGCGGCCGGAAAGGCGTCCACGATGATTTGCGGCGCGGTTTCAGGGTTGTCCAGGCGCTCGCGGACGTTTTTCCGCAACGAATCCACAATCCGCTCCGCGTTGTAGCCGTCTTCGTGCTTCAGCACCTCGGCCAGTATGAATACGGTTTTCGCGCCGAGCAGCGCGTGATAAGTCGGTTCTCCGCCGTAGCGTTCCCGCCAGGCTTCGTCGAAGCCCGGATTCTCGTGGCCCCAGACGGCCTTGGGCAGATACAGGTCGAAAGGATTGGCCGAAGCCGTGATTTCGGGCACATAGAGGTCGTCATGGCCGTATACGGGCAGATAAATGCCGTTGTCCCTCAAGATGGGCAAGAATTCAACGAAATCCCGCAACGTGCCGCCGAAAAAGACGGCCTCGAATCCCTGCTCCCCGGCGAGGCTGCGCAGAAGCCGCTCCAGGGCCTGGCGGCGCAAAGGCTGCTGGTAGTTCAGGCGGAAAACCTGATCAAAGCCCCGGCGGTCGCGGCTGCCGCGCTCCAGAGCCGTGCAGACGATGTCGCCGTAGGTTCCCGCCCCGGAACTGAGGATCAGGACTTTGCGCAGCGCCTGTTTTTCCATGTGGTCCAGCGTCGCCCGGACCCACAGTTCCAGCGGCGGAAAGCCGGTGACAAAGTTGTCGGGGTCCAGGACGGGCAATTTTTCGGAAACAACCGTCTTGGGCGAAACCAGGGGCAGACCGTAAAACTGCGTCAGAGCCCGCGACGAGGGGATGTGAAAGGATTCAAAGGGGCCTATGAGCACCGCAGTCTCAGGGGCGTCGGCAAAACGCTGAACGGCCTCATTGTTCAGCGGCCTTGAAGAGGCCGTGCCCCGGGTCTCAAGCCTGAAGCGCTTGGCCGGATCGCCGCTGTTGACGACGTCCACCGCCAGGCTGACGCCCCGCAGGGTCTCCGCATCGGCCCAGTCCGCGGCATTGTAGACGGCGCCCAGAATATATTCGGGCGCGGCGTCGACCGCCCGAGCCCGCAGGGCCGTATAATGTTCGCGATGCTCCCGGTCGGTGAACGGGCCGAAGTCAAAGACGCCCAGGGCGGACAGCAGCAGGTAGCCGCACAGGGCGGCCAGAACGGCAATGACGGCGTTTTTCATATTCTCACCCGGCCCTCCTGAACTGATTATTCAAGCTGGCGCTCCACCAGCCGTTTGAACAGGCCGCCCTCGGCGCACAGTTCCCCGTAGCTGCCCGACTGGCACACCCTGCCCTTTTCCAGCACGTAAATGCGGTCGGCCTGAACGATGGTTGAAAGCCGGTGGGCGATCACCAGGCGGGTCATGCGCAGCTGTTCCATGTTGCGGGAAACCGCGGCCTGCGTGCGGTTGTCCAGGGCGCTGGTGGATTCATCCATGATGACGATGCGCGGCGAGCCCAGCAAGGCCCGCGCGATAAGGATGCGCTGCTGCTGCCCGCCGGAAAGGGTGTCGGCCGAGACCAGGGTCTGGATGCCCATGGGCATGGCCCTGACTTCCTCGGCCAGGGCCGCAAGCTCCAGGGCCCGCCAGGCGTCATCCAGGGAATGCCCCGCGCCGGCGGTGATATTTTCAAGGATGGAGCCCGGAAGGATCTTGCTGTTTTGCAGGATAACGCCCATCTGCCGCCGCACGGCCCGCAGGTCGAGGGTCGCCAGGTCTTTTCCCGAATAGTAGATGCCGCCCTTCTCCGGCCGCTCGAAGCCCAGCAGCAGACGCAGCAGCGTACTTTTGCCCGACCCGGAAGGGCCGACCACGGCCACAAATTCGCCCGGTTCCGCCCTGAAGGAAACATCGTCCAGAACCGGCGGCCCGTCCGCGGCATAGCGGAAAGTCACATGCGCGACCTCAAGGGAGCCGTCCAGAGCGCCGGGCGGGGAGCGCTCGCCCGTGTCTTCCGGTTCGGCCTCCAGCAGAGGCATCAGGCGCTGTATCTCCGGCTCGATGGCCAGCAAGGACCAGCAGCCGGAAGAAAGGCCCATGATCCCGCCCTGGAAATTCTGAAACGCGGCCATGAAAGCGAGAAAAACCGGCAGGGGCAGGTTTTCGTCCAGCCAGCCGCCCGCCAGACCGTAAAACAGCACGGAGATCAGCATGGGAAAAATTGTCGTGACGACACCCAACATTGCTCCGTTGCGCGCGATGACGAAGTTGTGGCGCGCCATCGGCGAAAAATCGTCCAAAAAGCGCGAGATGATCTGCTGTTCCGCCCCGGCGCCGCGAATTTTGCCGAGGCCGTCAAAAAACTGCTTCATCAGGCCGCTGACCCGGCCGGAAGCCGCGGCCTGAAACGCCAGCGGGCGCAAATTGATTCCGGCCAGCAGAAAATAGAGCCCGGCGTACAGCCCGACGGCTGCCGTCCCCACCCAGGCCAGAGTCGGGCTGTAGTAGAACATCATGGCCAGGCTGAACAGGGAGAAGACCGAGCCCAGGAACTGGCCGGAGATGATCTGGAACACCGCCTGCTGCACCCGCGAAGCCCCGAGAACGCGCTGCGTCAGGTCGCCCGAATCGCAGATCTGAAAATTGGCGACCGGAAGGCGCAGGATATGATCGAAGACGGCGGCCTGGAAACGCTCGTACTGCTGCGTCCCGAAAAGCAGCATGATCAGCGCGGGCACCACGCCGAGGACGATCTGGCAGGCGGTCAGAACAACAAGCAGACCGGCCAGTTGCCACAGTTCGGGCAGGTTGGCCGTGGGGATGATTTTGCCCGTCACATACTCGGTGGCCACGGGCATGACCAGCCCGAGGAGCGCGGCCGCCAGGCCGACCAGGAACACGGTGGCGAGCGCCGGTTTGGCTGTGGCGAAGATGAAGCGCAGCAGGATTTTCCGGTCTTTTTTACCTGCGGGAAAGGGTTCGTAAAAGCACAGCGCCTCCGAGGACAGGCTTTCGGCCCAATCCGCGGACAGCGGGCGCGGCTCCCCGCCCAGGGCCGGATCCCAGCAGGTGCTGCCGCCGCCCTTGAGATAGAGCACATAGGGCGCGCCGTCCGCCTGGCCGAAGGCCAGCAGGGGCCGCGCGGAAAGGGTGCGGAAACCCGGGGGCAGATGCACGGCGCGCGCCCGCCAGTTCACCGCGGCCGCAAAGTTTTGCGCGCGTTCCCGGGGCGACGGGCCGTCACACTTTTGCAGCTCGCCGAGCTGCTTGTCCCGCAACGGCAGACGATAGTCGCCGGCGATTCGGCGCAGGGCCAGCTCAAGGGAATCCCCCGCCTTCCCGCCCGTGGCCCCGGCCTTGACCCCGCCCAGTCGCCTCAGCACATCCAGCTTTCTTTGCAGGGCGGATTCGGTCAAGGCCCGGTCGGCAGCCAGCCTGGCGCCGCGCTCCAGCTTTTTTGTCCTTTCCAGGTCGAGAAGCTTGGCCGCCAATTCGGAAAAGGCGGACGCTTCAACCCGCGCCTGGGCAATTCTGCTGACCGCTTCGCATAAAAAACGCAGCCACTCCTTCGGGCGGGAAGCCTCCGGCAGCGCAAGCGCGTCGCCGGAGGCGACCACGGCCGGCGCGTATTCCGTACCGTCATGCGTCACCGGACCTTCCGGAGAGACCGGGTCACCGGGCCGCAAGACCGCGAGAAAGACCCGCTCGCCGCTTGGCTCCCGCCCCGCGCGCGGCACGAGAAAAAGATTCAGTTCGCCCTCGCTGACCCTGAGGCTTTCCGTCAGGGCTTCCAGAAAAAACATCCGCCCCGAAGGAAAGGTCTGCGGCGTTGGCGCGGCTTTCACGGCTGGGCCTCGTCGCCCGAGCGCATCAGGTCCGCATACGTTCCGCCGGCGGCCAGAAGCGTGGCATGGCTGCCCCGCTCCACCACGCGCCCCCGGTCCAGCACGATGATCTCGTCGCAATCGCGGATGGTGCTCAGGCGATGGGCAATGACCAGGCAGGCACAGCCCCTGCGGCGCAGGGCCTTGTCGATTTCCGCCTCCGTCACCGGATCGAGGGCGGCGGCGGCTTCGTCCAGAATGAGCAGCGGCGTGCAGCGGGAAAGCACGCGGGCTATTTCCAGCCTCTGCCGCTGGCCCCCGGAAAAATTGCCGCCGCCTTCGGCCACCGGCAGTTGCAGCATGGGGCCGCGGGCGATAAGCTCCTCTTCTATGGCGGCATCCCGCACCGCGCGCTGCAGTTCGTGCGCGTCGCCGGCGGGCGCGAACAGGGTCAGATTTTCCCCCACCGTGCCGGAAAAGAGCATGACGCCCTGATCCACCGTGCCCACGGCCGCGTAAAAACCCGCCCGGGTATGCCCGCCCAGGGGTTTGCCGTTCAGCAGGATTTCCCCGGACCAGGGCCGCAGGGTGCCGTTGGCCAGTTTGGCAATGGTGCTTTTGCCCGAGCCGGACGGCCCCACCAGGGCTACCCGCCGGCCCGCCGTCACCTCCAGGGAAACATTTTCCACCACAGGCGGCTCATGGCGGCTGAAGCCGAAAGAAATATCCTTCAGTTCCAGGGAAAGAAAGTCCTCCCTGGCCGCCGGGGCGTCGCCGCCGGAAAGAAAAACTTCCTCCGCGTCATATTTGTAGACATCGCCCAGGCGCTCAATGTCGGCCTTCATGGTCTGCAATTCGGCGCCGGCCGCCATCAGGTTCATGAAGGGCGCGGTAAACGCGGCCGACAGGGTGTGAAAGGCGAACATGCCGCCGAGGGTCAGTTCCCCGGACATGACCTGCCGCGCACCGAGGCACAGAATGAGCACGCCGCCCACGGCACTGAGAAAGGAAGGCAGCAGATTGAAGTAGGTTATGGAAATCTGAAATTCCAGGTTCTTCTTGTTCAGATCGGCCATCTGGCCCGTCCAGCGGGTAAAGGCGTCATCCTCGCGCCCGGCCGCCCGCAGGCTTTCCATCACGGCCACGCCGGACATGACGGAATCGAGCAATTTTGTTTGCAGCATCAAAAGACTCTGGTTCAGCACCTGCCGCCGCCGGTTCACGGCCCACAAAAAAAACAGGTCCACCCCCAGAAAAACAAGAGAAAGCAAAGAAAGCAGGGCGCTGAAGCGGAACATGAGCGCCAGGAAAAAAGCCGAGGTGAAAAGGGCCACGATATTCCCGGTTAAGGTGTCGAAGGCCGTGGCGGCCACCGAAGAATTCAGGCCCACCCGGGTCTGGAGGTCCGCGTTGCTGCGCTGAAAGAAGAAGGAAAGCGGCAGCCTGAACAGGTATTCCATCATTTCCAGCGTCTTGTTGACGCCAAGCCGCAATTCCCCCCGGCGCAAGGCCAGGGCGACCAGCCAGCCGAGCAGGGCCTGCAGCAGCAAGGTAAGCATGAACAGCAACAGGACCGGAACAAGCCATTCGCCCTTGCCCGGCAGCACGCGGTCCACAAAAACCTGCATCAGCGCGGGGATGACCAGCCCGGGCAGAACCAGCAGCAGCCCACCCCAGACCGCGGCCGCCATAATGCTTTTCATGCCCGCCAGCATCGGCAGCAGGGCCCGGAAAACGTTCAGCGGCCGGCCAGACTTGACGAAGCCGGCGGCGGGCGCGAATTCCAGGGCGACCCCGGTATAGGATTTTTCAAAAAGCTCGCGGTCCACCGTGCGCGGCCCCAGGCCCGGATCGTTCAGGAAAAAGTATTGGCCGTCGGCGCTGCGGCCTTCATAGACGAGAAAGTGATCGAAGTTCCAGAAAAGGATGAGCGGCGTTCGCAGCCGATCGAGGTCATCGGTCAGCGCCCGGTAGCCGTGACCCTCGAGATGATATTCCCGGGCGGCCTTCAGCATCAGGGCGGCCCTGCTGCCGTTGCGCGAAACGCCGCAGGCCGCCCGCAGTTTTTCCAGCGGCTCGTAGCGGCCGTAATAGGCCAGCACCATGCCCAGCGCGGCCGCCCCGCATTCGGTGGCCTCCATCTGGAGGATGGTCGGGGTTTTGCGCCGGGGCGTCCGCCGGCCCGCGCCGAACAGACCGCGCGGGCTCATTCTTCACCGTCGGGCGGGAACGCGGCTTTGGGCCGCATCAGTTCCCTTAAGGCGGGAATGACGTAGGAAGCGGGCGGGCGGTATTCCGTGTTGATGAGGAGTTCCCCGACCATGCCGTTAACGATTTCGTGCGGATAGCCTTTGACGCTCGTCCAGCTAAAGCCCGAGGCCGAGCCCGCGTCGGGCACCATCTCAAGCTCGACGCGCATGACGGCGCTTTTGCCTATCACCAGTTGCGTCAGGGAGGCGTTCATGAGTTCCGCCAGCACCGTTTCGGCATTTACCGGCGCCGCGCTCACGTCGCGCACGATGCATTTGACGTAGCCGTATTCCGAGGCCGGCGCGGCCGCGGGCGCGAAGTAGGCGCTCATGCCGGTGCGGATCTTTTGACCCTGGTCGGCGGACACAAAGCCGGCCAGATACAGCCCGTCCTTCCGGTCGGCGCCCACCAGGGCCACCTTGTCCCCGGCCTGGACAAAGGCGCCCTCTTCCTTGAGCACTTCAAGGACCTGGCCGTCAAAAGAGGCCGTGAGCCAGTCCGCTTCGCGGTACAGCGTTTGGGCCAGCCGCAACTCTTCTCTTTTCTGCGCGATTTCCCCGCGCAGAGCCAACAGCTTCAATTCCTGCTGCCAGAGGTGATTCTCGGTGGCCACCGTCGCTTCCGCGGACTGGAAGTAGGTGGACAGAATGTCCAGCTCCGTCTGCAGCATCAGATCAAGGGTCTGGTAGTAAGCGGCGATGGGCGTAGCCTTGGACCGGATCAAGGCCGCAAATATGTCGCCCAGCTCCTGGGCGCGCTTTCTGCTCTGCTCCTGAAGCCCGGTCAGCTTTTCCAGGCGCGACACCTTGTCCCGCTCTTTTTCCACCATGAGCGCGGTCAGGCGTTCCGTGCCGCGCTGCATGAAGTCCGTTTCGGCGGTCAGGCGCTCGAACTCGGCTTCCAGCTTGCGCACGGTGAGCAGGCGTTCGGGGTTGTAAATCTGGCCGACAACCTGACCGGTGACCACATAGGCCCCGGCCTGGACATTGAGGTGGGAAAGAAGGCCGCTGCCCCCGGCCGTTACGGACCGCACCCCGCCGCTGAGCAGCGTGACGCCCACGCCCCGCACGCTCTCCACCAGGCTGCCGTAAAATCCCCAGGCCAGCACGGCCAGGAAAAAAAGCGTCACGGAGCCGAGCAAAAACCAGGTCCAGGGGGTTCTGGCGCTGGTCAACTCATGGCTGGGAGCGGCCTGGCGCATCTGCTCCAGCGCCTTTTCCGAAAAAGCGATCTTGGTGCTCATACCGGCCGCCGGGCAAAAAAACGATAATCCGCGAGGCGGCGGCGCCCACGGCTTGTCAAAGGTTCACTCAGGAAAAAAGCTCTTTGGTTTCGCTTCCATCCAGATTCTTACCGTCGCCCGAAATGCGTTTCAGTTTCAGTGGTTTGGCTGCCCCACCCGCCACAGCTTTCAGATCCTCCTCGGAGAGTTCCTTTGAAAACTCGTTGATATCCTCTATGGGGGCTTTGATCTTCTCTGCTTTTTCTGCGTTTGTCATGACAATTTCCTTCATACCGTTACTCATTATTTTTCTCCCCTTTGCGGGGCACAGGCGACCGCGGGCTGTCAAAGCTTCCTTCAGGAAAAAAGTTCGTTGGCTTCGCTTCTGGTCAGAGTTTTCCAACCGCCCGAAGTGGTTTTCATGACAATAGGCGAGTCGCCGTACTTGTCCACGTACTTCCTGAGTCCGTTTTCGGGCATGGTAAGATGAGTAACTGATGAGCCGCGGCCTGTCTGCTGAGCCCGTTGCACGGTCAGACCTTGCACGCCGTTCGGCTTTGTTTGGACATCCAGGCCATATTTCTTTATCGCATCCTGATTGAACGCGCCGCCGACAATGTCGTCCAACGCTTCATCGGCCAGTTGCATCTTCATTTTTTCTTCCATGGTCTTCCCCCCGGCTTTTGCGCAATGTTTTTTCCAAATAATAAAAAAATATCTGTAATGATATGAAGAATATCATACCCGACAGAACGTGGTCAATATAATTCCGGCCATTCCCGCAGGGTGAGAAAAAATGAGGTCGCCCGGCCGCTGGGAAATTTTTACGCAGGGAGTTTTTGCTTTGGCCCCCTGGCCATCTATGCTATACTGACCCGGTTCAGAGTCATAAGCCTAAATAAGAACGGCCGGGGCCGGATTTGATCCCGATTGAAGGAAACCGATGACCGAAACCGACATCGCTGTTTTGGAAGACATCCGCCTCACCCCTGAAGGGGCGCTGGTCTGGAACGACGGCCGGGGGGGCGACTGGCGCGAAAGGCTTTTCCGGCTCGGCGCCGGGGCGGAGCAATCCGTCGGGCCGGCTTCGGTCCGCTTCTGGCAGAGGGCCGGGCTGAATTATTTCCGGCGTTTTCAGCAGGCGGCGGCTGATTTCTGGTCGGCGGAAGATTTTGAAAACGGCGACCCGGGCGAGTTCGTTCCGCCGGAAGCGCCGGCCGAAGTCCTGGGCGGCCTCCTTGAGGCCGCCCCGCCCCTGCCCGGCGGCGAGTACCTGGCCGAAAACCTGCCCCTCATCTGGCGGGCGCTGGACGACTGGCTGACCGACGCCCTGGCCGGGAGCGCCAGCCCGGCCGCTTTCCTGAAAGAATATGCCCCGCTGTGGACCAAAGTCGGGCGCGTCTATTTTCACCTGGCCGAAAACGGGGCTGATCCCGATCACCCCTTCGCTTTTCTGGCCACCTACACCACCGGGCTGGCCCCCAGCGGGAAACCCCGGCACAAACCTTTAGGGGAAGCCCTGCGCCATTATTCAGCGGCCGGGGACAAACCCACCCTCCGCCGCCTGCTGACCCCGGTCGACACCGCCGCCAAGGCCCTGCCCTGGGTCGAGGACTTGCTGGAGTCGAAACGGGTCTATCAGGCCAGCCCCCTGACGGCCCGCGAGGCCTGGCGCTTTTTGAAGGACATCCCCACCTTGCAGGAGGCCGGGCTCTGGACCCGCCTGCCGGACTGGTGGCGGAAGCGACCGCGGGCCCAGCTGAAAATAACCCTGGAGCCGCAGCGCCCCAACCGGCTCGGCGCCGACAGCCTTTTGGCCTTCGACCGCCGCTTCACCCTCGGCGACGAAGAACTGAGCGAAGCTGAAATGCGGGAACTCCTGGCCGGCGAGGGCGGCCTGATGCTGTTCAAAGGCCGCTGGGTGGAGGTGGACCGGGAACGGCTCCAGGAGGCGCTGGACCAATGGTCCCGCATCCAGGCCGAAGTGCGGGGCGGTGATCTGACTTTCAGCCAGGGCATGCGCCTGTTGGCCGGGATGCCCGGCACCTTTCACGACGACGCCCCGGAGGAGGACGGCGTTCTGCGCATCGTCCCCGGCGAGAAATTTCACGCGCTGCTGGCCTCTATGCGCCAGGCCCCGGCTTTCAAGGGGAAAGTCCCGGCCGACCTGTCCGGCCTGCGCCGGATACTGCGGCCCTATCAGCAAAAGGGCACGGACTGGCTGCTGTTCATGAGCTCGCTGGGGCTGGGGGCCTGCCTGGCCGACGACATGGGTCTGGGCAAGACCATTCAGGTGCTGACGCTTTTGGGGCACTTAAAGCACCTCAGTCCCCAGGCCGGACCCTCTCTTCTGGTGCTGCCGGCTTCGCTTCTGGGCAACTGGAAGGCCGAAGCGGCCCGTTTCGCCCCCCAATTGAAACTGCGCTTTCTGCACCGGGCGGTCGGCGGCGCCCAGGATCCGGCCGCCCTGGCCGAAGATCCCCAAAAAGAGTTGTCCGGCTGCGACCTGGCCGTGACCACCTACGCCCTCCTGACCCGGCAGGATTTTTTGCGGGACGTCGACTGGAACCTGATCATCGCCGACGAGGCCCAGGCCGTCAAAAACCCCGCCGCCCGTCAGACCAAGGCCCTGAAAGCCTTGAAAGCCAGGGCCCGCCTGGCCCTGACCGGCACCCCGGTGGAAAACCGCCTGGGGGATCTGTGGTCTTTGTTCGATTTCCTCAACCCCGGTCTTTTGGGCTCGGCCGGCGCCTTCGCCAAATACTCCGCCAAGCTGGCCAAAAGCGGCGGATCGGCCTACGCCCCGCTGAAACGGCTGGTTGCCCCTTACATCCTCAGGCGCCTGAAGACCGACCGCCTGATAATCTCAGACCTGCCGGAAAAAGTCGAGAGCATCAGTTATTGCCGTCTCAGCAAAAAACAGGCCGCCCTCTATGAAAAGACGGTGGCGGCCCTGGCCGCGAACCTGGAAGAGACCGGAGGCTTCGCCCGCCGGGGGCTTATTCTGCAAACCATCATGCGCTTGAAGCAGATCTGCAACCACCCCGACCAGATGACCGGGACCGGCCTTTACGCGGTCCGCGACAGCGGCAAGTTCGAGCGGCTGGGGGAAATCTGCGCCGAGTTGGCCGAGCGCCAGGAGCGGGCCCTCATCTTCACCCAGTTCCGCGAGATCATCGACCCCCTGGCCGAGATGCTGCGGGAGATTTACGGCCGCCCCGGCCTGCTTCTCCACGGCGGAACCCGGGCCGCCGAACGCCAGAAACTGGTGGACCAGTTCCAGCGGGACGACGGCCCGCCCTTCTTCCTCCTGTCGCTGAAGGCCGGGGGCACGGGCCTGAACCTCACCGCCGCCGCCCGGGTCATCCACTTTGACCGCTGGTGGAACCCGGCGGTGGAAAACCAGGCCACCGACCGGGCCTTCCGCATCGGGCAGAAACGCAACGTCATGGTCCACAAGTTCGTCTGTTCCGGAACAGTGGAGGAAAAGATCCACAAAATCATCGAGGAGAAAAGAGGCCTGGCCGACCAGATCGTCGGCGGCGACGGCCAGGTGGACCTCAGCGGCCTGAGCGACGCGGCCATCATGGACCTGGTGCGGATGGACCTGGCTTCGGCCGGAGAGGAGTGATGATGGGCTGGTATAATTTCAGACCATACGTTTCAGTGGCCCAAAAAAAGGCCAAGGCCGAAAAGCTCATCCGGAAGCTGCGCCAGGAAAGGCCGAACCTCAGGCCCGTTTGCCTCACAGGCCGGACCATCGCCCAAAGTTTCTGGGGCCAGGCCTGGTGCAAACACCTGGAAACTTACGCCGACCATGAAAACCGTATCGGCCGGGGCCGCAGCTATGTCCGCAACAGCGCCGTGTGCCATCTGGAGGCGGCCGCGGGGCGCTTGAGCGCCCTGGTGGCCGGCTCTTACGGCGATCTATATGAAGTGAACGTCACGGTCAAGCCCCTGGGAAAAAACCGCTGGCGGGAAATCAAAGAGGTCGGGAGCGGTCGCGTGGCCTCGATGCTGGACCTTCTGAGCGGCCAGTTCCCCAAGGATCTGATGCAGAGGGTTTCGGACCCGGAAAACGGCCTCTTCCCCCGCCTCAGAGAGTTGAAATTCAACTGCTCCTGCCCGGACTGGGCCCAGATGTGCAAACATGTGGCCGCCGTTCTCTACGCCTTCGGCCATCGCCTCGACCAGGAGCCGGAACTGATCTTCCTTCTGCGCGGGGTGGACCCGGGCGAACTGATCAGCCTGGCCGACCTGGCCGAATCAGTCACCGCCGGGGCGGCGTCGGCTCTGCCCGACAGCGCCCTGGCCGACATTTTCGGCATTGAACTGGATCTCGCTTCGCCGCCCTCAAAATCGCCCCGCCCCAAAAGAGCGGCCCCCCGGAACAAAAGAGCCGGAACCGCGGCCCAAGCGGCCGGCAGACAGGCCCCCTTATTCAGGAATCCCGAGCGCCCCGAAGGCCGGGAAATCGCCGCCCTGCGGAAGCTTCTGAAGCTGAAACCGCTTCAGTTCGCCGAGCGCCTGGGCCTTAGCCTGGCGACAGCGCTGCGCTGGGAAAAGGAAGAAGCCCCGACCCTGCGGCAAAAATCCAAAGACAAGCTGAGGGCCCTGGCGGCGGAGGTGAAATCACGAACGACCCTCTAAGCTTCTCCTCAAGACCCGGGGAACGTGGCTTCGTCCACTTCGCGGTTGCTGAGCTGGCCGAGGTTTTGGCCGTTCCAGTTGATGTTGACCGCGTTGGCCTGGCCGGAGGTGACGGTGACGGACTGGGCGGCCCGGCGGGTTATTTGCTGGCCGCTTTTGAGCCAGAGGAATTCCGGGGGCCGCTGGTCGACCCGCAGTTGGACCCAGACCCGGTCTTGCTGGCTGGAAAGGATCAGGGTTCCGCCGGCTTGGGCCGGGGCCCGGGTCGTGCCGGAAGAACCGAGCGTCCCGCCCAGGGAACCGCTGACCGAGGACAGGGTATTGGTCTCGGCCAGGGGGTCGACGACGAACGGGTTTTCGGCTTCGGGGTTGAAGGTCGGCGCGCCGGCGGCCGGGGGCTGGTCTTCGCCGGCCGGGATAACGGCCTCGGCCTGTTCGAAGCCGGGCACCTGGTCCAGAAAGGGGATGACGGCGCCCAGGGTCGAACGCAGGCCCGGCCAGAGCCAGAGGGTGACCGCCAGGGCGGCGATGACCAGGCCGCCGATGATCAGGGTGCGGGTGGACGACTGCCAGCCGGCGCCGGGGCCGACGCTGCTTTCCACATAGCGGGGGGCCAGGGGTTCCCGGCTGGCCGGCTCGTTTTTGAAACCGCCGGTCAGGCGCCGGTAGTCTTCCAGGAGGTTCTCGGCCTCCAGGCCCAGTTCGTTGGCGTAGGCCCGCAGAAAGCCCTTGGCGAAAACCGGGGGCAGAGAGGACAGGCGCCCGTCTTCGATGGACTCCAACTGATCCGGGGGTATCTTGATCTTGACCACGATATCCCGCCGGGTCAGGCCGTGGATTTCGCGTTTGGTTTTCAGCAGATTGCCCAGGGCCTCCAGACTGGCGACCTGGCTCGCTTCCCCCCCGGAAGCCGTCGGCCTCCCCCGAAGCGGGCGCGGGCCGGGCCGGGCCGGGCGCGGGCCGGGGCGGCCGACGCCGGCGTTCCCGGCTCCGGGCGCCGGCCGGGCGTTGGCCGGGCGGGTGATTTTAGGCCGCTTGATGTCCAGACTCATGAAACTGTTCCTGCCTGATTTTTAAAGGTTGATCCTGATAATGGCGTTGCGCCGCAGATCCTTGACCCATTCTCCATAACGCTGCTGCATCTTGTAACGCTCCAACATGCGGCGGCCCTTTTCCATCTCCTCGTCGCTGAACTGCCGGGGATCGTCCTGGCCTTTAACCACCGCTTTCGGCTGGGGCTTGGGCGGCGGGTCGCCCACCGCGCTGATCAGGACCAGGGCCTGGCCGCCCCCGATTTCCAGGGGCTCGGTGGGCTGCCCGGAGCCCAGATCGGCCAGGACCATCTGGAGCTGGGGAGGCAGAGTGGCCACCGTGGAGCCGTCGCCGGGGTCGCCGCCGTTGTCGCGGCCCGGCCCCCGGGTGTATTTCTTGACGGCCGCCTTCCAGTCCAGCCCGCCGTCGATTTCCATTTTAATTTTCCGGGCCTCGGCCATGGATTTTTCTTTGTTTTTTTTGTCCAGGGGGATGACCAGCATCCTCAGCGGCCTTTTATCGTTGCCGGGCGTAAAGTCCACGGGGCCCAGGTCGGGCCCCTCGCCGCGCAGATAAGCCCGGACCTCTTTATCGGTGACCACGATCTTGCTGACCACCGGGGTGCCCAGAACCCGGTTGCGCAGAAGTTCGATGCGCAGGTCTTCCCGGAAAGCCTCGACGCTGAGGCCGCTCCGGGCCAGGGAGGCTTCAAACTGGGCGGTAGTCAGATTGTTTTCCTGTTTGATGGATTCCAGGGCCATGCTGACGTCGCTCTCGGTGACGAAAACCCCCTTGCTTTTGGCCGCCTGGTTGACGAGTTCCTGCTCGATCAAAGCGTCAAGAACCTGGGCCAGCATCTGGTCGCGGTTGGCGGCCCCGCCCCTTTGGCTGCGCAGGATGCTGTCGACCCGGTTGTTCAGTTGTTTCAAGGTGATGACTTCACCGTTGACCACGGCCACGATGCGGTCCACCGCGGCCCCGGCCGGAGGGGCCGCCAGAAGAAGCAGGCTGAAAAGGAGCCCGAAAAAAATCCTCCAAGGCATATGTTTTCCTTTCGAAAAATATAACTTGTGCAATTCAGCATAATCCTTTACAGCAAGCCTGGCAAGAAGTTTTTGACCAGTTCCAGGTCAGCCCCGCTACGAAGGCGGATGTCGCCGACAAAGAGCTTGCCGCCGGGCGACAGGCGGACCTTGCGGCCCCTGTCCATGACCAGGGCCATGACCGCCTCGTAATTGGCCGGGCCCTCGGGGCCGAAGCTCAGGGTCAGGCCCCCGGCCCCGGTTTCCAGGCGGCGGACTTTGGCTTTTTTGAGCATGATCTTGATTTCCATCATGGCCGCCAGGCTGCGGGCCTCCTCCGGCGGGGGGCCGAAGCGGTCCCGCATTTCCTCGCGCAGGGAGCCGATCTCCTCAAAATCGGCCGCCGAGGCCAGGCGGCGATACATCACCAGCCGGGACTCGGTATCCGGCACATAGTCCGAGGGCAGATAAGCCGGCAGGCCCATGGCCACTTCGGGCTCCATCTCTTCCTCCAGGGGCCGGCCCTTGAGTTCGGCGATGGCCTCTTCCATCAACTGGGTGTACATTTCATAGCCCACCAGATTCACCTGTCCCGACTGGGCCGCGCCCAGGATGTTGCCGCTGCCCCTGATCTGGAGGTCATGCATGGCGATCTGGTAGCCGCTGCCCAATTCGGAGTGGTCCAGGAGGGCCTTGAGGCGCTTTTTGGCGTCGCTGGTCAGGGTGTCGGGGTTGTCGACCATCAGGCAGCAATAGGCCTGCTGATTGCCCCGGCCCACCCGGCCGCGCAGTTGGTAGAGCTGGGCCAGGCCGAAACGGTCGGCCTGGTCGATGATGATGGTCCCGGCCGAGGGAAAATCCAGACCGGATTCCACTATGGTGGTGGTGATCCAGACGCTCAGTTCCCGGTTGAGAAAGAGGGTCATGACCTCTTCCAGCTCCTTTTCCTTCATCTGGCCGTGGCCGATGCCGAACCTGACCAGGGGCATCAGGCGGCGGAGCTTGTCGGCCCAGAGGTGAATATCCCGCACCCGGTTGTGCACCAGGAAAACCTGCCCCCCCCGGGCCAGTTCCCGATCGATGGCCTCGCAGACGGCCTCGTCTTCGTATTTCATGAGGGTGGTCTTGACCGCCAGGCGGTCCTGGGGCGGGGTGGAGATGGAGCTGAGGTCGCGGATGCCGGCCAGGGACATCGACAGGCTCCGGGGGATGGGCGTGGCGCTCATGGACAGGACGTCCACCTGGGCCCGCAGTTTTTTCAGCTTCTCTTTGTCGGAGACCCCGAAGCGATGCTCCTCGTCGATGACCAGGAGTCCCAGGTCCCTGAACTTGACGTCTTTCTGCAGAAGCCGATGGGTGCCGATGACCACGTCCACCTGGCCTTCGGCCAGCCGCTTCAGAAGTTCCCGGATCTCGCCCGGCTTTTTGAAGCGCGACAGAGAGGCGCAACGGATGCCCCAGGGCGACAGACGGGCCTCAAAAGTGCGGCCGTGCTGTTCGGCCAGGATGGTGGTGGGCACCAGCACGGCCACCTGCTTTTTTTCGCTGACCACTTTGAAGGCGGCCCGCATGGCCACCTCGGTCTTGCCGTAGCCCGCATCTCCGCAGACCAGGCGGTCCATGGGCCGCGCCGCGGCCAGATCGGCCAGGACTTCATCTATGGCCTGCTGCTGGTCCGGGGTTTCGCTGTATTCAAAGGCGGCCTCAAATTCGGTCAAAAGGCCGTCACGCCCCTCGTAGGCGTGGCCGGGGGCGATGCTGCGGGCGGCGTAGAGCTTCAGCAGGTCTTCGGCCATTTCACGGATGTTTTCCTTGACCCGCTCCTTCAGGCGCCCCCAGGTCAGCCCGCCCAGTCGGTCCAGGGCGGGGGGCCGGTCCCCGGCCCCCACGTACTTGCCGACTTCGTTGAAAAGCTCCACCGGCACATAGAGCTTGTCCCCGCCCTTGTAGACCAGGTGCAGAAAGTCGCCCTTCTGCCCGTAAGACAGGTTGAGGGTAACCAGGCCCTGATACTGGCCGATGCCGTGGAGATTGTGAACCACAAAGTCGCCGGGACTCAGATCCTTGAGGCTGGCGAAATTCAGACCCCTGAAATCGGCGGCCGCCCGGCGGCGGCGGGGCCGGCCGGAACCGCCGAAGATATCGCTTTCGGCGATATAGGCCGCCCGGTCGAAATCGGCCGCGAAACCGGCTGAAAGCTGCCCCACTTCCAGCGACAGGCGGCCCGGCTCGGCCCGGCGCCCGGCCAGGCCGGCCGAAGGGCTGAGGTCATATTCGCCCAGCATCTCGGCCAGGCGGCGGGACTGCTCGGCCGTGGGCGAAACCAGATGGGTCTCAAAGCCCCGGCCCAAAAGGCTTTTCAGGCGGGCCACCAGAGGCCCCAGAAAACCGGCCCCGCCCCGCCCCGGGACCAGTTCGCCCCGCAGGCCGCTGTGGAGCTCGATCGGCAGCCGCCAGGCCCGGGCCCCGGCTTCGGCTTCTTCCGGCAGTTCCAGGTGGCGGGCCCGCCAGCCGCCCCCCTGTTTCAGCCAGGCCAGGCTCTCTTCCGGCCGCTGCCAGAGGCTTTCCATGGCCAGGTGGGGACGTTCTTCGGCGGCCAGGCGACTGAAATGGTTGGCTAAGCCCAGCCAGGCGGCCTGGCCGGCCTGGAGAAATTCTTCCGGCTCGTAAATCAAGCCCCGGGCCTGGCCCAGGGCGGCGCCCAAGGGCAGAAGTTCGGTGAAGAGCGGCGACCAGGATTCCAGGCCGCTGAAGCTTTCGGCCTCGCGCAGCTTCCGGGCCAGAGGTTCCCACAAAAGGCCGTGCCAGCCTTCCCGCCCGGCCAGTTCCGCCAGCCGCTCCGCCGCCCGCCCGCCGCTGTCGGGTTCATAGGAGAACTCCGAGGCCGGCGCCAGCATCAATTCTTCCAGCCGGCCCACCGAGCGCTGGTCCTCGATGCGAAAGCGGCGGATGGACTCGACATAATCCCCGAAAAACTCCACCCGCACCGGCAGATCCCGCCCGGCCGGGAAAATGTCCACCAGATCGCCCCGGGCCGAAAAATCCCCCCGGGATTCCACCTGGCCCACGGGATTGTAGCCGTTTTCCAGCAGAAATTTCTTCAGGGCCTCGAAATCCAGCTCGGCGCCGCTTTGAATACGGCGCAGCCGGGCCGGGGCCGAGGCGGGATCGGGGATCAGGCGGACGACGGCGGCGGCCGGGGCCACCACCAGACGCGGGGCATCCCCGGCGGCCAACTGCGAAAGCGCCCACTGGCGCTGCAGGGCAATGTCCGGGGAGGCCGACTGGGGTAGAAAGGGTTTGGCCTCGTAGGCCGGGAAAAGGTGGATGCGGTCCCGGCCTTCGGGCCAGAAGTAGGCCAGGTCGCCGGCCAGGTCTTCGGCCATGATGGCGCCGGGCACGGCCGCGAAGATGATTTGCGGGCGGTCGTAGATCAACTGCACCATCAGGCGGGCCAGGGCCGGCAGGGTCAGCCCGCCCAGAAGAACGCTTTGCCCGGCCTCGGGCTGAAGTTGGCGCAGATCGCCGATATATCTTTGGTATTCCGCCATAAGTCCTGAAATCAGCCGGCCGCCGGGCGGCGCGGGAAATTCGACTGGGAGGGGGTCAGAGCCGGATTTGGGTTTTCAGAACCTGCCAGAGATGAAAAATGGACAGGGCGGCCGCCCGGGACAGGGCCCGGCCGGTGCTGCCGCCGAGATTGAATTTTTTGACGACGGGCAGGCCCCCGTTGAAGCCTTCGCCCTGCACGGCGCTTTCCACCATCAGGGCGCATTCGCCCTCCCGGGGCGGCGGGGCCTGCTGGTCCGGCCGGGCGGTGGTGATCAGGCGGATTTCTCTCAAATGGCGGCGGGCCGGCGCCGGCCCGCCGCCCATAAGGGCCGCCGAATCCGGGGCGTAGAGCCGCAGGATTTCATTGACCCCGGACAGGGTCGGCTGCCAGGGCAGGTCCTGAGAGCCGCCCCAGTTTTCCCGGTTCAGGCTGGGGGCCAGGCTGCCGCTGAGGCGGCCCTTGGTCAGGGCGTCCAGAATGGTCAGGCTCAGATTCAATTCCTTGAGAAGAGCGGCCACGGCCTCCGGCAAGGTGGTCTCGCCCCGGCCAAAAATATGGCCGTCGAGTCTTTTTTCCAGTTCGCCCAGGGTGGGGTCCAGAAGCCGTTCCAGTTCCTCTTCGCTGTCGGCTTCGGCCGTGACTACGACCCGCACCATATCCGGGGCGGCCAAAAGACCCACGGCGGGGTTGCGGTCAGGGGCCATCAGGTCGCCGATGCGGTCGTCCACCAGGCTTTCGCCCAGCCCGGCCGTTTTGAGCAGCACGGTTTTGAGGCGGCCGCCGGCCCCGGGAAACTGCTCGGCCAGACGGGGCAGGACCCAGTCCCTGACCATCCGCTTCATTTCCTGAGGCACGCCCGGCAGAAAAACCATCAGCCGCCCCTGGTCGGCCTGGGCGAAGCCGGGGGCCGTGCCCAGGGCGTTGGGCACCAAAATGGAACCCTCCGGCAGCCAGGCCTGCCGCAGATTGTTGCCGCTCATGGTGAAGCCCCGGCGCAGAAAACCGTCGCGCAGTTCCTCGGCCAGGCTTTCGTGATATTCGAGCTTTCGGCCGAAAGCTTCGGCCGCCGCCGGCCTGGTCAGGTCGTCTTCAGTCGGCCCCAGGCCGCCGGTGACCATGACGACCTCATGCTCGGCCCAGGCCCGCCGGAAGGCGGCGACCAGGCGGCTGAGGTCGTCGCCCACCGAGCTGTGGCGGGCGGTGCGCACGCCCACCGCAGCCAATGTTTCCGAAAGCCAGGCGCTGTTGGTGTCCACCATGCGGCCCAGCATAAGTTCACTGCCGGTGCTGATAATTTCCGCGTAAATTTTCGGAGCCGTCATTATTGGTCGCCTTTCAATATAAGTTTTTACATTTTACCATAAAATAATGACGAAAAACAGACCGGCCGCCAAGCCCTCAGCCTGAACCCTAAAGTCGAATCGGCGAACTGCGGCGGAAAAATCGCCCGCCTCCCGGGCCGCGATCAAGACGACCAGGCCAGTTCCATGAGGCTGCAGCAAAGGCCCGAGCCGATGCCCATCAATAAAAGGCGCCCCCGGTCCGGCAAAAGACCTTTTTCACGGGCCAGGTGCAGGGTAAAAGGCACGGCCACCGGGCCGATATTTCCGTAGTCGGGAAAAGTCCTGACCAAAAGCCCCTCATCCAGCCCCAGGCTTTCACACATCTTGCGGGTGTTGGCCGCGCTGACCTGATGGCTGATGAGCCGGTCGAAACTTTGGGGGGTCCAGCCGAATTCCGCCCGGCCCAGTTCGAAAGTTTCCCGGGCCAGGGCCACTCCGGCGCTCATCAGGGCGGCCGAATCGGTTTCCATGTTGAGGGCGTCGCCCCGGCAGAGATGGTTGGACCGGGCGTCGCTGCGGCTGACCGAGGCCACCAGGCGCGGCGCGCCGGGGAAATTTTCCCGGCGGCCAAGCACGGCGGCCGCCCCGCCCGACCCCAAAGTCAAAGTGGCGAAATTGCGGAAAAAAAGGGCCCGGTCGCCGCCCGGGTCCAAAAGGCGCTTGATGGTGGCCGCCAAAATGGGATGGTTGTTTTCTCCGGCCACCACCAGAGCCTGTTCGGCCAGCCCGTTTTCCACGGACAGGGCGGCCAGTTCCAGGCCGTCAATAAAACCCAGGCAGGCGCTGCCGATATCCAGGCTCTTGACCCGGCCCCCCAGGTCCAGGCGATGCTGGACAATGGAAGCCGTGGACGGTTCAATATGATCCCGGCAGACCGAGGTGGAATACAGAAGGTCCACCTTTTGCCGGTCCAGCCCGGTTTCGGCGAAAAGCCTCTCCGCGGCCCGGGCCGCGGCCTGGCTGGGCTGAAAATCCAGGGGGTAAAGGCGGCGCCGAAGAATGCCGGTCAGGGAGGCCAAAAGCCCCCTGGGCAGCTTCAGGCGTTCCAGGGTCGGCCCCAGGCGGGCTTCGATTTCGGCTGATTCCATTATTATCGGGGCTTCGTCCCGGGCCAGGCCGGCCAGAACCACATTTTCGTAGCGGGGATAATTCATGGGTCTCGCTTCAACTTGAAACAGCCGCCGGAACGACGGCGGATTGAGGCCCAGTATAACATTTTCCAGGGGGCTTGTGTTATGATGAAAGACGTTGACCTGTTTCAAGCCTGTTTGAAGCCAGAAAGGACCAAAGCCAATGAAACAATACCGCAAAACCAAGATCGTGGCCACTATCGGACCGGCCTCTTCCAGCCCGGAAGTTTTGGAAAAAATGATCGCGGCCGGCCTGAATGTGGCCCGGCTCAATTTTTCGCACGGCCGGCCCGAGGATCATCGGGCGGTGCTGGAAAGCATCCGCCACCTGAGCGGCGGAAAAGTCGGAATCCTCCAGGACCTCTCCGGCCCCAAAATACGCCTGGGTGAAATCCGCGATCAGGTGCTGGAGGCCGGCAGCACCATCCGCCTGAGCCCGGGCGCCAAGGAAGAGGACGGCAGCCTGCCGGTCAATTACCAGTATCTGATGGAAGACGTCAGCGTCGGCGAACAGGTGCTGCTCTTCGACGGCAAGCTGGACCTGGAGGTCATCGCCAAAGACGAACACTATCTGACCTGCCGGGTCGTCACCGGCGGCCCGGTCAGTTCCCACAAGGGGGTCAACCTGCCCCGCAGCGACCTGCGCATACCGGCCTTCACCGAAAAGGACCGGGCCGACCTGACCGTAGGTCTGGAGGCCGGGGTGGATTTTGTGGCCCTGAGCTTCGTCCGCTCGGAAAAAGACCTCATTCCCGTTAAGGAAATGATCCGCCGCAGCGGCCGCCCGCCGCTCCTGATCGCCAAAATAGAAAAACCCCAGGCCGTGGAGAGCATTGAAGCCATCCTCGACGTGGCCGACGGCATCATGGTGGCCCGGGGCGACCTGGGGGTGGAGATGCCCATCGAGGAAGTGCCGGTCACCCAGAAAAAACTGATCAAGGCCGCCCGCCACCGGGGCAAGCTGGTCATCACCGCCACCCAGATGCTGGGCTCCATGGCCGTCAACCCGCGGCCGAGCCGGGCCGAGGTCACCGACGTGGCCAACGCCATTCTCGACGGCACCGACGCGGTCATGCTCTCGGAAGAGACGGCCGTGGGCAAATATCCGGTGGCCGCCGTGACCATGCTGGACAAAATCTCCCGCCAGACCGAACCCATCATGGACAACCGGGCCTTTCTCATGGAAGACCAATGCGCGCTGCTGGACCCGGTGGCCTGCGCCATTACCCGGGCCGTGGCCATCCTGGCCGGGGACCTCAATTCCAAAGCCATCGTGGCCGCCACCCAGGGCGGCTCCACCGCCCGCCTGGTGGCCCACTTGCGGCAGCCGGCGCCGGTCATCGGCCTGACTTCCGACCCCACCACCTACCGGCAGTTGACCCTGTCCTGGGGGGTCATTCCGGCCCTGATCCAGCCCTGCGAATCCATCGTCCTTCTGGAACAGCTGGCCAGCGAGTGGCTGGTCAGGCACGACATCGCCGGCAAGGGCGACAAGGTCTTCCTGACCTGCGGCCTGCCCCTGCAGACCTCAGGCACCACCAACCTGATCAAACTCCTGGAAGTGGGCGAATCCTCAGGCGGGTGACGCCAGGCCGCAAAAAGGGGCTGATGTCGAAAAAATAAGAGAATCATCTATTTTTTGACCTAATCTGGCATTTTGTCCAAAAATATTGACGAAAATCGCCAGTTGTTATGCATAAATTTCTTGACGTTTCCCTCGGACTGGAGCAGAATGAAAATGGCTGTTTCCCGTTGGTTGCGAGGCGGCGGTCCGCCGTCAACCAAGCCGCATCTTCACTGCATCTCTGGACGACCCTGAAGTGGCCGCATCAAAAAAACTTTATCCCCCGTGCGGAAGGAAGAGGAGTGGATCATGAAAATCGGCTGTCCCAAGGAAATCAAGAACAATGAAAACCGGGTCGGTTTGACTCCCAACGCCGCCCACGCCTATGTGCAGGCCGGCCATGAAGTTTTCGTGGAGAAAAACGGCGGGCTGGGCTCGGCCATTGACGACCGGGAATACGTCCAGGCCGGGGCCAGGGTGCTGGACAGGGCCGAGGACATCTGGGCCGCCGCGGATATGATCATCAAGGTCAAAGAGCCGCTGGAACCGGAATATAAGCTGATGCGGGAGAATCAGCTTATCTATACCTATTTTCATTTCGCGGCCGACGAGACCCTGACCAGGGCCTGCCTGGAAAATAAAATCATCAGCCTGGCTTACGAGACGGTGCAGGAAGGCCGAACCCTGCCGCTTTTGAAGCCCATGAGCGAAGTGGCCGGGCGCATGTCCAGCCTGATGGGCGCTTTCTACCTGGCCAAGACCCAGGGCGGCCGCGGTCTTCTGCCCATGGGCGTGCCCGGGGTGGCCCCGGCCGAAATCGTGGTTCTGGGCGGCGGCGTGGTCGGCACCAACGCGGCCCATATCGCGGCCGGGCTCCGCGCCCAGGTGACCATTCTGGACATCAATCTGCCCCGCCTGGAATATCTGGACGAGGTCATGCCGGCCAACGTCACCTGCGTCTACAGCGACCCGGTCAATGTGGAAAACTACCTGCGCCGGGCCGACATCGTCATCGGAGCGGTGCTGGTGCCCGGCGCCAAGGCTCCCAAGCTGGTGCGCCGCGAACACCTCAAGCTGATGAAGCCCGGCAGCGTCATGGTCGACGTGGCCATCGACCAGGGCGGCTGCTTTGAGACCTCCCACCCCACCACCCACAGCCAGCCCACCTTTGTGGTCGACGGCGTCATCCACTACTGCGTGGCCAACATGCCCGGAGCCTACGCCCGCACGTCCACCTTCTCGCTGAACAACGCCACTTTGGGCTACGGCCTGAAGCTGGCCGAAGGCGGCGTGGAAAAAGCCTGCCGGGAAAGCGAGCCTCTGCGCCGGGGCCTGAACACTTACCAAGGCTTCATCACCTATCAGGCCGTGGCCGAAGCCTTCGGCCTGATGAACATCTACCGTCCGGTGGAGGAAGTCATCAAGGGCTGAACCCTGATTCGACGGCTGTTTTTTTATAGGCGCACCCATAAAAAAGCCCCGCCTTTCCATTGAAGGACGGGGCTCTGGCTTATTAAGGGGCCGAGAGCTTATTTCTTAGCCTGCAGCGAGGGCGCGTTGGTCACAAAGAAGGTGACGATGACGCCGACGAGAGCCCCGGCGGCCAGAATCCACCAGGTGGCGGCATAACCGCCGGTGGCGTCTTTGGCGATGCCGATGGCCATGGGCGACAGGAGAGCGCCGATCTGGAAGATGCAGTTGCCCGTGCCGCCGGCGGTGGCCGCCCACTCGGGACCGGCGTTCTCGGCGATAACGATGGAGTAGATGGGGTTGGCGAAGGCCATGACCAGGCCGATGCCGCAGGCCACGACCAGGCAGGCGGTTAAAGTGCCCATCCGGCCGAAGGCCAGGAAGAGAGCGATCATGATTACGTGGCAGACGATAATCATCATCTGTTTTTTGGTCGGATTCTTATCCGAGGCGTAACCGGCCAAGGCGGCCATGAAGATGCCGATCAGGCCGTAAATCATCATGACCCGGCCGGCTTCCATCTTGGTCACGCCCAGGGTGTCGACCATATAGGCGTTGGCGATGCTGCCGAAGCCGATCTGGCACCAGACGGAGGAAAAACCGGCCAGGGAAATCAAAAGGATGTTGCGGCTGCTGAAGACGAACTTCAGGCCGACTATGAAGCTCTTGCGGGGGCCGGCGGCGACGGTCTTGACTTCCTTCATCAGGGCCAGAAGAATGAAGCCTCAGACCAGCACGGCCACGCCGGTGGCCCGGAAGGCGCCCTGCCAACCCCAGCCCAGGGTTTCACTCAAATAGGGCATGACAAAGTTGGGGATGGCCACCCCGATGGTGGGCGAAGTCATCAGAATGCCGATGGCCAGACCTCTCTGGGCCGGGGCCATCCAGGTGACGATGGACTTGAGGCACGAGGAATAGACGCAGCCGGCGCCCAGACCGCAGATGACGCGCAGGGCGAAGCCGAACTGGTAGTTTTCGGTGAAACCGATGCCCAGGGTGCCCAGGCCCTGCAGAATCAGGGCGCCGGACAGGACCAGCCGGGGGCCGAAACGGTCGGCCAGAACGCCGCCGGGAATCTGGGTGGCGACATAGCCTATGTAAAAAGCGGTCATGAAAGCCATGGCGGCGGTCATTTCAATCTTCATGATCGGCATGACTTCCGGGACCAGGGGCGGCCAGGCGAAACGAGAGACGAAGGCCATGGTGAAAGAGGTCGCGGCCAGGGCCACGATCACCCAACGGTAACCGCTCTCCTGGGGATTGACGGCGGGCGCTGCATCAGACATAAGAAACTCCTTATTAAACAAGCGAAAACCTTGAAAAGGCAAATTGAGGTCAAGGGCGGCCGACTCAGGCCGCGCAGACCTTGTTGGCGAAAGCCACGGTATCCATGGCCGTGGGCGCCCACAAATCGGCCCCGGCGTAGGCCCTGACCTCGTCATTGACCGGCGCCCCGCCGATGACCACC
>JAISFR010000102.1 GCA_031263565.1 Candidatus Adiutrix sp.
TCCAGAAAGCGAATTTCCCAGCCGGCGGGAAAAGAAACCTGGTACAAATCGAAGCGGCTTTGAGGTACGGTGCTGACAACGGTGGGCATAGGCGGTTTACCTTTCTTTATTGGGTCTGGGCAGCTTGGTCCGGCCTGGTAATGAAGCTATCACTGTTTTACCGTCAGCGCAAGCCTGTTTTTGGGCCGGCGCCGTGACGGCTATCCCGCACTTGAGTAGTTGCGGCAGTCCATGTATAATACGCCCATGGATATTTGTTCCCTGGAAGATGACGGCGCCCCGGAGCGGCCGTTTCCTCAGCTTTGGAAGTGATTTTATGTTGGCGGCTAAAAAGGCCATAACTCTCAGCCTGGTCCTGCTTTTCTGCCTGATGGGGCCGGGGTCGGCTTTCGGTCAGGACGGCTTTCCCGGCCGGAAGGCTGAAAGGCGGGCCGTGGGGGCGGTGTCGCTTTATTTTGAAAACGACATTTTCTACAATACCGACCAATACTACACCAACGCGGTCAAACTGCGCTTTATTTCGCCCTCTCTGGCCTCTCTGGCCGAGAACGACATAGCCCCGGACTTTTTTGACGGCCTGATGGATGCCGTGCAGCGCATCCGGCAGAAGGAGGCCATGCAGTATAACGTCTCTTTCGGCTTCGGCCAGTCGCTTTACACCCCCAGGGACACCCAGGCCACCACCCTCCAGCCTGACGACCGCCCCTACGCGGCCCATTTATACGCCTTTTTGGGCATGCACGTCAAAGAACCCGATTTGATGGACTCTTACGAGCTCTCTCTGGGCCTTGTCGGGCCCGGGGCTCTGGGCCGCCAGACCCAGAACACCGTCCACCGGATAAAAAGGGTGGACACGGCCAAGGGCTGGGAACACCAGTTGCGCAACGAACCGGCCCTGAGCCTCTCCTGGACCCGCAACTACCGCCTCGTGCCGGACAAGGCCGACCGGGGCTGGGCCTGGAATATCCTGCCCTATCACAGTCTGACCCTGGGCAATGCGCTGACCCAGGCGGCCGTGGGTACGGAGTTGCGTTTCGGCTACAACGTGCCCCGCACTTTCGGCACTTCCCAGATCAAGCCCGGCTCCAGCGTCGACGCGCCCTCTGATTCCCCCTGGGCTTCCGGCGCCGGTGACCAGGATTGGGGTTTCTACTTTTTCGCCGGGGCCGAAGGCCGGGCCGTCGCCCGCAATATTTTTCTGGACGGCAACACCTGGAAGACCAGCCACAGCGTCAAAAAAGAGCCCTTCGTCGGCGAGCTGAACGCCGGCCTGGCCTTGGTCGTCAACGGCATCACCGTCTCCTACACCCAGGTCTACCTGACCAAGGAATTCAAAGAGCAGCCCACCAAGAAACAGGTCTACGGCTCCATCACCGTAACCATTCCCTTTGATGTGGATTTCTGAGCCGACTCGATTCCGCTTGAATTCATGGCCATGTAAATTATGGAAAAGAACGTCAAAATAAAAGGTCTGGAAAGTCCGGTCTCGCAACTCATCATGGGCACGGCCTGGCTCGATTTCAACCGGGAGGCCAAAGTCATGGAGGCCACCCTCGAGGCCTACGTCGCAGCCGGCGGCAACACCCTGGATACCGGCCGCTTCTACGGCGGCGGGGCGGCCGAAAAGATTCTGGCCAAATGGCTGGACCGCAGCGGCCTGCGCGGCCGGCTTCTTTTCACCAGCAAGGCCGGACATTACTATGTCAATGAGCAAAACGAACACTTTCCCGAACTGTCCCGGGTCAGGCCCGACTGTATTGCCGAGGATCTGGATTTCAGCCTGGACCATCTGGGCCTGGACCATTTCGACATTTTCATGATGCACCGCGACAACCCGGAAGTGCCGGTGGCCCCCTTGATCGACCAGCTTGAGGAACAGCACAGGGCGGGCCGGATCCGGGCTTACGGCCTCAGCAACTGGACCCTGCCCCGGGTCGGAGAGGCCCTGGAATACGCCGCCAGCCGGGGCTATCAGGGCATCAGCGTGCTCAGCCCCTCTTACAGCCTGGCCACGGTGCACAGCCCCCGCTGGCCGGGCTGCGAATACGTCAATGACGATTACGCCCTGGCTTTCAAGGGCACTGAGGTGGTCATCCTGCCCTGGGGCGCGCAGGGCGGCGGCTATTTTTCGGAAACCTGGACCCGGGAAAACGCCCCGGCCGGTTTTGCGGACTGCTACTTCAACGCCGAAAACGAGGAAAAGCTGAAAAGGGCCAAAGAGCTGGCCCGGAAATACGGGGCCCTGCCGGTCAATATCGCCCTGGCTTATCTTCTGAACCAGGGTCTGCCGATCGCCCCCGTCATCGGCCCCCGCAGCCCCGGCGAGCTGGCCGCCAGCCTCAGGGCCCTGGATATCAGGCTGAGCCCGGCCGAAGTCGATTACCTGGCCCTGCGCCGCGGCGGCCCGATTGTTGAAGGAATGGCCCATGAACGGTGAGAGAGACCCGAAAAGCCCCGAAAAGCGCCTGGACATCTGCACTTTTCTGGATAAGCGGCCCCTGGGCGCCACCCAGTGGTTTATCTTCGCCGTCAGTTTCGCGGCTCTCATGTTCGACGGCTTCGATACGGCCGTCATGGGCTTTCTGAGTACGCCGCTCATCAATGACTGGGGCCTGGGGGACGGGGCCCTGGCCCCGGTGATGATGAGCGGCCTGGTGGGCCTGGCCCTGGGGGCCCTGACCGCCGGGCCCCTGGCCGACCGTTACGGCCGCAAGCTGATCGTGGTCGGCTCCATCTTCTTCTTCGGCTTCTGGAGCCTGGTCTCGGCCTACAGTTGGAACGTGCCTTCGCTCTGCTTCTTCCGCTTTCTGACCGGCCTGGGTCTGGGGGCCTCCATGCCCAACACGGTGACCATCCTCTCCGAATTCGCCCCCTCGCGCTACCGGTCCTGGATGATCACCACCATCTACTGCGGCTTTTCTCTGGGGGCGGCCTCCTGCGGCCTGGTCAGCATCTGGCTTCTGGAGTATTATTCCTGGCGCTCGGCGCTGGTCTTCGGCGGGCTGCTGCCAATCGCCTTCGCCTTTCTGCTGCTCTTCACCCTGCCGGAATCCGCCAGATTCCTGATGCTCAACCCGGATAAAAACCGGGCCCGCCTGATCGGCCTCGTCAACCGCCTGATCCCCGGCCTGGCCGATGAAAGCACCGGGTTTTACAGTTCCGAGAAACAGGTTTCCAGTCGGAAATCCGTGCGGGCTCTTTTCCTGCCGGAATACCGCCTGGGCACCGCCGCCCTGTGGCTGGCCATGCTCACGGTGCTTTTGGCCAATTACCTCTTGACCAGTTGGCTGCCCAGGGTCATGACCCTTTATGGCCTGAGCATCGCCCGGGGCGCCCTGGTCGGCGTCATCTTCCAGATCGGCGGTATGCTCGGCAATTTTGGCGTCGGTTGGGTCATGGACCGCTTCGAACACCACAAGGTGGTGGCCGCCGCCGTCTTCAGCGGGGCCGGCCTGGCGCTCATCCTGGCCCGGCAGCCGATCAGCCTGCTGACCGCCGCGCCCCTGGTCTTCCTGCTGGGCCTCACCGTCAGTTGCGTCTCCACCGGTCTCTTCGCCGTCGCCGCCCACACCTACCCCACGGAAATACGGGCCACCGGGGTCAGCTGGTCGGCCGGCATCGGCCGCCTGGGCTCCATCACCGGCGCGGGCGCCGGGGGGCTGATCCTGTCCCTGGGTCTGGCCCCGACCAGCATCTTCATGGCCGCCACCGTCCCCCTGCTCATCTCCGGGGCGGCCATAGTCGTCAAGGGTCGCCGCCAGCCGTCTTATTCCCGGGCTTAAGCCGGCCGCGGCCGGTACCTCGTCAAGGTCTGAAATGAACTGGGTCAGAACCGAAACTTTCAAAATACGCGGCTATGAAATCGGGCCGGACCACCGGGTGCCGCTTCAGAATCTCTGCGGCTATATGGAGGAAGCGGCGGCCCTGCACGCCTCGGAACTGGGCTTTGCCGTGGAAACCCTGGCCCGGCGGGGTCTGGCCTGGGCCCTGACCAGGATCTGGATAGAGTTTCACGAACTGCCCTGTCTGGGCGGCGCCGTTCCGGATGAGGAAGAGTCCAGCCTGGTCCGGGTCAAAACCTGGCCGGTGGCCGTGGAGCGTCTGCAATACCGCCGGGATTTCCTGATCAGTTGGCGGGACAGGGTTTTGGCCAAGGCGGCCAGCGACTGGGTGGTCATCAACCTGGAAACCCGCCGGGCCGAACGAATCCCGGAATTCATCAGCGCCCTCCAGCCCCGGGCTCCGGAGAAGGTCATGGCCGGCGGCCGCCTGAAGCTGCCGAGCCAGGAAAGCGGGCCTGAATTGGCCGCCTTTACGGTTCGCCGGGCCGACATCGACCGCAACAATCACGTCAACAACGCCCGCTTCACCGAGTGGCTGGTCGAAGCCACGCCGGCAGAGATCAGCTCTTCCGGCCAGATCAGACTGCTGCAGATCATGTATCGGGCGGAAAGCAGATACGGCGACGTGGTCGTCGCCCGGGGCGCCCGGGAACCGGAAAGCGGGGCTTTTCTCTGCGGGCTTTACCGCCGGTCCGACGGCCGGGAACTGGTTCGGGCGCGGGCTGTCTGGAACTGAGCGGCGCTGGTCGTCAAGGGCCTTATTCGCCTGTTTTGGCGGAACCGGCGGTCTGCTGCTCCGCGACGATTTGGTCAATCTCGTCGAGAACTCCCTCGTCCCCGGTGAGGTGGAAGGGCTCGTATCCTAAATTATGGATATATATTGTGCCCGGCCTTGGGCTTCGGCGCTTTTTTAAGCCGAAATCTTTTCTTGAAAGAGACAGTCCCATGACTGCCGTTGCCAAATCTCGTAAAATCGTTTTCCTGGCTGTTTTGACTTTTCTGCTGGCCCTGGTTCCGCCGGTGGGCGGGGTGGCCGAAGAAAGCCCGGCCCTGGAACGGCCGCCGGCCCGGGGGGTGGTGGACCTGTCCGGCCTGGAGACGTTTATGGCTTTGGAGGCCGGGGCCCCATTCCAACTGAGGGTTGAGCCAAGCCCGTCCGTTCAGGCCGATTCCGGCTCGATGGTCATGGATAAGGCCCTGGGGCTGGTGGGCCTGCCGGGGATGAGCGGCGCGTCTGATGACGAATCGGCTTACGAGAAGGCCTGGCGGATGCGGGGCGGCCCCAACGGAACTGCCCGCCGAGGCTACGGCGAGCGTTACCGCCGCAACCCCGACGGCTCCTACGGCGCGCAATCGTCCTCGAAGTGGGATTCCGCCAACATCGGCGATCGCTGGCTGGAACAGGCCCTGTCGGCCGGCTCCGGTTATTTTTCGTCCTGGGCCGAGGGCTGGTTGGGCGGTTACGGTCAGGCCCGCGTCAGCGTGAGGGTCAATGACGAGGGCGACGTGACCGGCTCCGGCGATTTCCTCTACCCTTTTTACGACAGCGAACATAGCACTTTCTTCACCCAGCTTGGCTTGCGGACCATGGCCAATGACCGGGTGATCGGCAATTTCGGCCTGGGCCAGCGTTTCTTCCCGGCTGAAAATTTCGCCTTTGGGTATAACGCGTTCATTGATCAGGATTTCAGCCGCAACCACAGTCGTGGCGGTGTCGGCCTGGAAGCCTGGTATGACTGGCTGCGCCTGTCGGCCAACTATTACACGCCTTTGAGTGGCTGGAAGGATTCCAAGGATTACGACAGCCGTTTGGTGGAAGAGCGGCCGGCCGAGGGTTACGACGCCCGGCTGACCGGCTACCTGCCGTTCTACCGCAACCTGGCTGTGGCCGGGGCATTTGAGCAGTGGAAGGGTGAGCATGTCGGTGCTTTCGGGACTGATGATTTCCTGCAAAAAGACCCCAAGGTCTGGAGCTACGGGCTGGAGTGGACGCCGGTGCCGGCCTTTTCCACGTCCGTCAATCAGCGGCACAGCGGCGGGCAAAAAGAGACCCAGTTCTGGCTGACCTTCAATTACCATTTCGGGATGGATTGGGAAGATCAGCTTTCTCCGGCCCTGGTCACCGAGATGCGAACTGTGGATGGTTCGCGGCATGATTTCGTGAACCGGCAGAATGAGATTATTCTGGCTTACCGGGCCAAAGGCGGCGCGGCCGGCGGCAATGAAATTTTACAGTTGCAGGAAGGCTTGAATATTCTGATAAGCAACGCAAGCGGCGCCTGGGTGAACCTTATGACAAACGCCTTTACCAGCGCGCCTTTCGTGGCCGGGCCGGATTATTTCAGCACGGTAGAGTTGAAGGTGGTGGAAGCGGCGGCGGGCTGCGACAACCTGACCTGCGCGACTGAGCAGAGCACCGGCGTGACCTGGAAGGTAATCGGCCTGAATATTCCTTCGGTGACTTACGGTTGGTGGAAAAGAGCGGACAATGCCGGTTACGGTTTATATTTGGG
>JAISFR010000040.1 GCA_031263565.1 Candidatus Adiutrix sp.
CTCAACTACCTCGGCGGCGGCCTCCTGGGCCGCTGGACCTCCAACAGCCGGTTCCGGATCGAAGGCTCGGTGCGGGCCGGCCGGCTGAAGACCGACTTCCATTCCGCCGACTACACGGATGTTGACGGCACCCACGCCGCCTACGACTTCAGTTCCAACTATTTCGCGGCCCACGCCGGGCTGGGCCGCACCTGGCAGGTCAACGAAGACGACGACCTCGACCTTCTGGCCCGCTATTACTGGACCCGGCAGAAGGCGGACCGGGCCATCCTCAGCACCGGCGAAATCCTCGCCTGTGAAGACAACGACTCCCACCGCCTGCGCCTGGGCGGCCGCTACACCCACAAGGACGCCAAGGCCCGCCTCTGGTACGCCGGCGCGGCCTATGAGCACGAATTCGACAACCGGCCCATCGCCCTGAACGCGGACGGCGGCGCCATCAGCGGCGCCAGCCTCAGGGGCGGCACCGGCATCGGCGAAATCGGCCTGATCATCCGCTCCCGGCCCGACAGCCCCCTGTCGCTGGAAGCCGGCCTCCAGGGCTATGTCGGCCGCTTAGAGGGCTTTTCCGGCGGCATCCGGATCGGCTACGAGTTCTAAGCGCCTTTGGCCTTCAGGGCCTTTCAGGGAAGGTAAAACGGCGGCCGCCGCCCCCGGTGAGGGGCGGCGGCCGTTGGCGTTCCGGGCCTTGAGCGGCGGAATTCCAGCGGTATGGCGCGATTGAAGCCCTTGACCTATAAGGCAATCTTGGGGTAATATTCAAAGCGGTGGGCAAGTCCTGGAAGCGGGAAGGAGTAGCCCCCATGAGACTGTTCCTCATGGATGTCACTGGCCGCCCTGGTGGCCAGGACGTTGGAAGTGATAGTGACCCGTTGGCTTCACCGCCGGCGCTGAACGAAGCGGCCCCCAGAGGACGGGAACTCCTCTGGGGGTCATATCCTGAACGCAAAGCTTAAAAAGCTGATGGGGCGTGCCCACCTTCTTGAATTCTACTCTCTTGCTTCGGCCTTGTCAAGGCCCGTTCAAAATACAGAAATTCAAGCGATATGGTCAAGCCCGCCTTGAGGCGCTATAATAAGACGGAAGGGAGGCGGGCCGATGGAAGTCTATCTGGATAACTTGCGGTTTCAACCGAATCCGACAACCTCAATTGGCGTGGAAAAGCTTTGGCCAGCTATGAAACCATCGTGAATCCAATTGCAAGAACCACAACTGCTAAAGACCCAGGCCCTGGTCTGGAATGAAATCACGGTTCCCCGCCTGGCGGGAGGTATACGTTTTGCCCTTTTGGCCTGAAAAAATCGCGCCGATAGTGCTGGCCCTGGCCTGGGGCGCCGCCCTCCTTCAGCCGGCGGCCGGCCTGGCCCAGAGCCCGGCCGGGGAAGACCGGCCGCGAACCCTGACCCTCTACACCGCCCTGACCGCCACCACCCCCCAACTGGCTCTGTGGGCGGCCATCAGGCAGGGCTGGCCCGAAGGGTATCAATGGCGGGTCGAATATTGGAAATCCCTCGATGATCTGCGGGGCCTGGTCCTGGCCGGGCGGGGCGACCTGTGGCTGGGCAGCCTGGACGGTTTCGCCCGGGCGGCGGCCCGGGGCGCCCCGGTCAGCCTGGTGGCCGTCACCGGCTGGAAGAAATTCTATTTTGTCGCCGCCCCGGACGGGCCGGAGCCAAAGAGGCCGGCCGGCCTGGAAGAGCTGGCCCGAACCTTGGCTGAAAAGGGGCGGCCCCTGGGGGTGGCTCCCCGCAACAGCCCGGCCCTCGGACTTCTGGCGGAAATGGCCCGCCGGGGCGGGCCGGCCTTCACCCCTGAGCCGCTGGAGGCCGGCCAGTTGATGCTGGAAATCGGACGGGGGGACCGGAACTGCGGCCTCCTGCCCGAGCCCCTGGTCTCGGCCCTGTTGATCAAAAATCCGAATCTGAAAATCGTGGCCGGCCTGGAAGAAGATTTCGCCAGACGTTTCGGCGGGCCCGACGGCCTGCCGCTGGTGGGTCTGGCCGTCAACCAGCGCCTGATTGAAGAGCGGCCGGAACTGGTCCGGAGCCTGACGCCGGCCCTGGAGGCCGGGGCGGCCGCCCTGGCGGGCCGGACCGGCCCGGACCTGGCCGCCCTTCTGCCGGAAGAGGTCATCGAGGCGCTCGGTTCCGAAGTCCTGGTCAGGTCCCTTAAGCATGACCTTCAAAGGCTCCGGCCGGCCGCCGGGATCAGCCCGGAAATCTCGGCCTACCTGCGCCTGGCGGCCCCGGACTTGTATGAGGGCCGAAGCCCGGACTGGCAGCCCTCGCCGAATTTCATCTATCGGCCAGCCCCTTAGGGGCTGTTCAGAGCGCTTTAATAAATGAACAAGCTCCGGCCTTATGTTTTTTCCGCCGCTCTCCTGGCCCTGGCCGCCGCCGGGCTCAGCCGCCTTCTGGGGCCGGCCCTGGCCCCCGGCCCGGCGGCCATTGCGGCCGCCTTCTGGGACCTCGGCAAAAGCGGGGAACTGTTCCGCGAGATGGCCGTCACCGTCTGGCGCGCCCTGGCCGGCATTCTGGCGGCCAACCTGGCCGGGGCGGCCCTGGGCCTTCTGGCCGGGAGCCGTTCCGGGGCTTTGCGATTGACGGCCCCGCTGGTGGCCGGCCTCCAGTCCTGCCCGCCGGTGGTCTGGATATCCCTGGTCATGGTCTGGGCCGGAACCGGCGGGCTGGTGCCCGTGGCCACGGTCTTCGCCGCCGCCTTTCCCTTGGTGTTCAGCACCACCGCCCAAGGGGTCATGGCCCTGGACCGGCGGGTGCTGGCCATGAGCCGCCTCTACGCGGTGCCCCGCCTCCGGGTCTTTCGGCGCTTCATCCTGCCGGGCATCATGCCCTATTGGCTGGCCGGCTTTTCCACTGTCCTGGCCGCCGGCTGGAAGGCGGCCGCCGTGGCTGAATTTCTGGGCAGCCACCGGGGGATCGGGGCCCGCATCTACTGGAGCTACAGCAAGCTCAATATGGAAGATCTCTACGCCTGGGCCCTGGCCCTGATCATCCTGGGGACGCTGCTGGAAGGGGCCCTCATCACCCCCCTGCGCCGCCGGGCCGCCCGGATGCAGAGCCGGGGGCGGGTCGAAAATGCTTGAACTGTCAAAGGTCGCCAAAAGCTACCAGGGCCGGGAAGTGGTGGCCTCGGCCAGCCTGAGGCTCGCGGCCGGCCAGGCGCTTTGCCTGACCGGCCCTTCGGGCGTCGGCAAAAGCACTTTATTGGAAATCATGGCCGGCCTGATAAAGCCGGATAAGGGCCTGGCCCGCCGGGACAGCCCGGCCGCCTTCATGTTTCAGGACGAGGCCCTCATCCCCTGGCTGACGGCCGAAGCCAATATCGGCTATATTCTGCCCCCTGAAATGTCGGGCGCGGAAAGCGCCCGGCGGATCTCCCGCTGGCTGGACCGCTTCGAACTTTCCGGCGACCAGTTCCCCCCGGCCATGAGCGGGGGAATGCGGCGCAGGCTGTCCCTGGCCCGGACCCTGGCCGCGGGCCGGCGGCTGATCATTCTGGATGAACCTTTCGCCTTTCTGGATCAGGCCTGGCAAAGCACGGTGGCTGAAGAGATCATGTCCCAGGCCGGTCAGGGGGCGGCCGTGGTCCTGGCCAGCCACAGCACCCTCCCCTTTGACTCGAGGCCCGACCGGGCCGGGCTGGAGGTCGTGGCCCTGGAACGGTCTCCGGTGACTATCCGGTTGACCGCCGGCGACTGAAAACCCAAAGCCCCGCCTTCCCCTACACTGACAGTTCCAAGCCGACGGGGCAGTGGTCGCTGCCCATGACTTCCGGCTCGATCCAGGCCCTTTTGACCGCCTCTTTCAACTCCGAGGAAACAAAAAAATAATCAAGGCGCCAGCCCACGTTCCGGGCCCGGGCGCCGGTGCGCAGCGACCACCAGGTATAGCCCACGGCCTCCGGACCGTTCAAAAGGCGGTAAGTATCGACATAGCCGGCGGCCGTGAACTTGTCCAGCCATTCCCGCTCGATGGGCAGAAAGCCGCTGAAGCCTTCATTTTCCCTGGGCCGGGCCAGATCGACGGGCCGGTGGGCGGTGTTGAAATCCCCGCAGACGACCACGGGTTTTTTCTTTCTGAGCGTCTGGGCGTAGTCCAGAAAGGCCTCGTAATATTCCAGCTTGTATTTCAGGCGGGCGGCGCCCTGCTGCCCGTTGGGGAAATAGACGTTGAAGAAATAAAAGGCCGGGTCTTCCAGCAGCACCAGCCGGCCTTCTTCACTGTAGGCCGGCTGGGGCAGTTCATAGGCTTCGGACCGGGGGGCGTTGCGGCTGTAAGTGACCACCCCGGAATAGCCCCGCCTGGTCCGGGGGGCCGACCAGTAGCTGAGGTAGGCCTCCGGGTTCAGCAGTTCGCCGCCCAACTGTTCCGGGGCGGCTTTGGTCTCCTGAAAGGCGATATAGTCGGCCCGGGAGCCGGTGAACCAGTCCCGGAACCCGGCTTTGCCGCTGGTGGCCCGCAGACCGTTGACGTTCCATGAATAGAGTTTGAGGTGCAAAATCCAAGCCTCCAAAAATCAATGATTCAGGCTCGTAAACCTTGCGTTCATCTATTCCGTCGTCGGGCAGGGGCGCCCTGAACTTGGCTTCGTGACCCGGCTGAGCGCCAATTTTACGCTTCTTTCCGCTGGTGAATTGTCATTGCTCATGGCCCAATATAGCAGATCTTGACGCATAATTAAACAGCAAATAACGCTAATCTGTGAACGCTTACGGGGAATTGAAGGCGAGCCTTAAAGAGGCGGTGGCCGTTTCCAGAGGTGAAAAAGCGCCGGCCCGCCGCACGGTCTGGGGAATGGATAAAAATGGCCGGCCGGTGATGCTCCGGCGGGAGGCGGCCTGGGGGCCGGACGTCAAAAATGATCTGGTAAAAATATGCTTGACAAGTAGACGTCAATGACGTATATCTGAGCAATGGAGTTCATAGAAAGTAAACATTTTGCCAAAGATTTTCAAAATTATCTCAGTGAGGATGATTACCTTGATCTGCAAATACTTTTGATTGCGCGCCCCGAGCAGGGTGATCTTATACCCGGCGGCGGCGGAATTCGGAAAATACGATTCGCCGCTCAAGGTAAAGGCAAACGGGGCGGCGTCCGGATAATTTATTTCTGGCTGACTCGGGAGGGAATAATTCATTTGCTTGATATTTATCCAAAATCCCGGCAGAGTGATTTGAGCGATACCGAAATCGCCAACCTGGCCAAGCTGGTTAAGGAGTTCAATCATGACCACTGAAAGGTTTGAACGGCTCAAGGAAAGCATCAAAGAAGCGGTGGCCGTTTCCAAAGGTGAAAAAGCGCCGGCCCGGCGTATTGTTTACACGGATGAGGAAGTCCGGGCCATCCGGGAAGGGCGCGGTTCTGAGGTCAAGGCCGCCCGGCTGGCCGTTCGGGCCAGCCGGGCTGAAAATATCAAGGCGCTGCGGACGCGTTTGGAACTGTCGCAAAGCGAGTTCGCCCGCCTGCTTCAGGTCAATGTCAGGACTTTGCAGAATTGGGAACAGGGGCATCGCCGCCCCACCGGGCCGGCTGAGGTGCTGCTGGAACTGGCGGCCAAGTCTCCCCGGACCATCCTGGAGGCCTTGCACTCCAACGGAGGAAATGCGAAATGAGGGCCTCGTTTCACCGGTGGAAGAAACAATAAACGAGATGCGGAAATAAAACGAAGCCCTGCCGGAACCGTTGTCTTTACGCAAATATTTCGGGAACTTTAGGGGCTTTGGGCATGAATAATGTGCTTGTGGAAAACGCGAAAGTTATGGCATGTTGCCGGTCAAGGTCTTCCAGCACAGCCGGGTCAATTTCATCCTGCCAGGTCTCAAGCTCTCTGGCTATTAAATCGTTCACAATGTCGTCCGGTGAACGGTTCAGGGCTTCGGCCATGTTTTTGAGAGCTGAACCCAGGTCGGGTTTTAACTGAATCATCAGTGAGCAGGCAAGAGGCCATCAACAAACAAACATTATTTCAAGCTTTGCTATTGATAAAATAGCCCCGAAGTTTTATTTTATCAAAACAGGCCCTTTTTCGGCCGCCTATTTCAAGTGGAGAGGACAACATGAATTTACCGATATTCGCCGTCGCCGGCACCCTGGGCCTGATGCTCCTGGGCGGCCTGACGCCGCCGGCCAGGGCCTGGGGAGCGGCCGAGGAAAGCTATATTCTGCCCAACGGCCTGAAAGTCATTCTGGTGGAACAGCCCGGCAATCCGGTGATCTCCATGCGGGTCATGATCCGCACCGGCTCGGCCGACGAAGCCGCCCGCTCGGAATACGGCCTGGCCCATTTGATGGAACACATGGCCTTCAAAGGCAGCCTCCGTTACCCTGAACCCGGGGTCATTTCCAGCCTGGTGGAACGCAACGGCGGGGACATGAACGCCTACACCTCCACCGACTCCACCGTCTACTATCTCAATCTCCCCTCCGACCAGGCCGCCCTGGGCCTGGACATTCTGTCCGAACTGGTCTTCCATCCGCTTTACGACCCCAGGGAATATGAACTGGAAAAGGAAGTGGTCATCGAAGAGATCAAACGGGGCCGGGACAATCCCGACCGGCTGCTGAGCGAGAGTTTCTTTGAGGCCGCTTATCCCGATCACCCCTATGGCCGCCCGGTCCTCGGATTTGAAGACACGGTGCGCAGCGTCACCGTCCAGGAGGCCAAGGCCTTCCACAGCAGGCACTACCGACCGGACAACGCGGTTTTGGTGGTCACCGGCGGCTTTAAGGCCGAAGCCATCAAGGCGGCCGTCAAAAACTTCTACGCCGGCCTGGAAAAGCCCGCCGCTCAGTTGGGAAAAGCCCCGGCCCCGGCTCTGGCTCCGCCCGCCGGCCCGGTGCTCAAAGTGGAGCAGAACGACAAAATGGCCCTGGCCAAGGTCCTGATCGGTTTTCGCGGCCCGGCCGGCCGGGATGCCGAAGCCCCGACCATGGATCTGCTGGCCTCGGTTCTTTCCGGGGGCAACGCCAGCCGCCTGACCGAAGTGATCAAAGATGAAAAGGGCCTGGTCACCGATATTTCGGCCGGGGCCTATACCCCCCGCTACCAGGGCAGTTTTTTCATCTCCCTGGAAACCGAGCCGGACAAGGTTCTGGCGGCCGTGGAAGCGGTTCAGCAGGAACTGGAGCGCCTCATCGCCAGCCCGCCGGACGACGGGGAGCTGTCCCGGGCCAGAGCCCTGGCTGAAAAGAGTTTTCTAAGCGGGCAGGAGAGCGCCCTGGGCCTGGCCGGCCAGATAACCGAATTTGAAAATCTCTTCGGCGACTGGCGCCTGAGGGACGCCTATCTGCCGCTCTGGAACCGCACCGGACAGGCCGAACTGACCCGGGAGGCCGCCCGGCACTTCCGGCCCAAAAACATGACCCTGGTTTTGATGCTGCCGCCCCAGCCCGCCGGGGCCCGGAACGCCGGCCCCACTGAGGAAGATCTGGCCGCCCTGGCCAGGCGTCTGTCGCCCCCGGCTTTGGCCGAAGCGGCCGACAGCGCCCCGGCCTTTCAGGAAATGCGCCTGAAAGCCGGGCCGCGCCTTTTGGTCATGCGCGACGCCGCCCTGCCTCTGGTCAGCGCCCGGGCGGCCGCTCTCGGCGGCCTGCTGGCCGAAGATCCGGGCCGGGAAGGCCTGAACAATTTTATGACCTCGGTCTGGGCCAAGGCCACCGTGCAGAAGCCGGCCGCGGCCCTCTCCCGGGCCTTCGAGGACATCGGCGCCACCATTTCGGCCTTTTCCGGCCGAAATTCCGTGGGCCTGTCAGCCTCCTTCCTGGCCGCCCGGCGCGACGAAGGCTTCCGGCTCTTCGCCGAGGTTCTGACCTCCCCGATCTTCAGCCCTGAGGACGTCGAACGGGTCCGCCCGGAAATACTGGCCCAGATCAAGGCCCAGGAACAGCAACTGGGCGGCCGGGTCATGCGTCTTCTGGCCAAAAACCTCTACCCCGGCGGGCATCCTTACAGCCGCGACCTTCTGGGCAGCGCTGAAAGCATCGCCAAAATGGATGCCGCCGCGCTGAAAAAGGAATATGAACGGCTGATCCGGCCCCAGGATATCCTGATCGCCGTGGCCGGCGATGTGGAACCCCAGAAAGTCCGGGAGACCCTGGATGAGATTCTGGCCGACTGGAAACCCGGGGGCCAGGCCCAAAAGGTGCAGATCCCCAAGGCGCCCCGGCCCATCAAAAAATTTACCGAAATCAAGGAAAGCCTGGACCGGGCCCAGACCCACCTGGCCTACGGTTTCCAGGCCCCGGGCCTGGGCAGCGCCGACGGCCCGGCCCTGGACGTTCTGGCCGCCTACCTCTCCGGCATGAGCGGCCCTCTCTTCCGGGAACTGAGGGACCGGCAGAGCCTGGCCTACACCGTGCAGTGCGGCTACAACCCCGGCCTGGCGGTGGGTTCCTTCACCTTTTACATCGCCAGCGACCCCACGAAGGTCGAGGCCGCCTTAAAGGGCTTCAATGAAATCATCGAACGGACCCGAAACCAGGCCCTCAGCGGCGAGGAACTGGAAGGCGCCAAACGCTACCTGGTCGGCAGCACCAAAATCCGTCTGCAGACCGTCTCCAGCCGCAGCGGCCAGGCTATTCTGAACAGCCTCTACGGCCTGGGCCTGGATTATGAAGACCAGCGCCTTAAAGCTATAGAAAAAGTGACCGCCGAGGAAGTCCGGGCCGCCGCCGCTAAATATCTGAATCCGGATCGCGGTGTTTTGAGCGTGCTGGGCCGCGATCTGAGCCGGAAGACGACCGATTAGCCCCGGCCCCGGGAAACCGGGAAAATATTCGCTTGACCTGGACCCTTGATGAGATTAGAATCGAAGGTTGAGCTGGTGCAGAGCCGCTCCGAAAAGCCGCCCCGAAAAAGTTTGGAATTACAAAGGTATAACATGTCCGTATCCATGATGATTCTCTCCTTCGCCCAGGAGGCCGCCCAGGCCGTGGCTCAGGCCCCCCCCGAAGCGGTTCAGGCCGCGGCCGCGGCCGTGCCTGCGGCCGCCGCCCCGGCCTCGGCGCCGGTTTCCGCGGTTTCCAGCAACGTCATTCAGATGGTGCTGGACGCCGGTCCGGTGGTCAAGGGCGTGATGGGCGCCCTGATGCTCTTTTCCCTGGTTTCCTGGGCCATCATCTTGTCGAAGGCCGTGCAGTTGAGCCGGGCCGGCCGCAATTCCAATTTCTTTCTCGACAGTTTCTGGAAAAGCCGTTCCCTGGCCAACCTCTACGCCGAGGCCGCCGATTTCGGCTCTTCGCCCATTGCCCAGATTTTCCGGGTGGGCTATCAGGAACTGGGGCGGGTCCACAAGGCCCGTCTGGATCAGCGCACCGCCATGGAAAACGTGCAGCGGGCGCTCAGGCGCTCGAGTGCGGCCGAAGGCACCCGCCTTTTCAAGTATCTGCCCTTCCTGGCCACCTGCGGCAACGCCGCCCCCTTCATCGGCCTCTTCGGCACGGTCTGGGGCATCATGGATTCCTTCCACGAGATCGGCCTGGCCGGCTCGGCCAACCTGGCCACCGTGGCCCCCGGCATTTCCGAGGCCCTGGTGGCCACGGCCATGGGTCTGGCCGCGGCCATTCCGGCGGTTATTTTCTTCAACTACTACAACAGTTGGGTGCGGGAACAGGAGGCCGAAATGGCCAACTTCACCGCCGACTTCGTCAACATACTGGAACGCGACCTTCTGAAACGTTCCTCGACCCCGGCCGCCCATCCCCAGGCCAAGGGGCAGGAGGACTGAGCCATGGCCTTCAGCGCCTCCGGGGGCAACGGCGGCCGGCCCGGCATGATGAGCGAAATCAACGTCACCCCGCTGGTGGACGTCATGCTGGTTTTGCTGATCATCTTCATGGTCACCGCCCCCATGATGACCCAGGGGCTGGACGTGAACCTGCCGAAAGTCGACGCCGACGCCCTTCAGAGCGAAGAGCAGCAGACCATTCTGACCATCAAGCCCGACGGCACGGTTTTTCTGGATGAAATCGAATTGGCCGGCCCGGAGAATCTGGCCTATCAGGTGACCGAGGTCATGAACATCAAGGGCTCGAAGATGATCTTCATCAAGGCCGATCTGGCCACGCCTTACGGCCAGGTGGCCGCGGTCATGGGGCAATTGCGCCGGGCCGGCATTACCAGCATCGGCCTGGTCACCGAACCGGCCGACAGGAACGCCGCCCCGGCCGCCCAGCCGGCCCGGCCCGCCGCCCGGGAGCCGGCGCCTCAGGCGGCCCCCTCAGCGCCGGTTCGGACTCCGGCCAACTGAGGCCCCGGCTCGTCCGGGGCCCGAATTTTGCGCCTCAGCCCCAAGGATTTGCTGTAAAATATAATATGCCCCATACCATCAGTCCCTATGACCGCCGAGGCGGCGGCTTTACGGAAGAGGGCGCGGTCCCGGCCTTTATGGCCCTGGCCCTGTCTTTCGGCTTCCATCTGCTGCTGGCCTGGCTTTTTATAGTCGGCCTACCGCTGCTGACCACCCAGAAGAGGAATATCCAGCCGGAGATCATCACGGTTCATCTGGGTGATCTGATCCCGCCGGCGCCGGCCGCCCCGGACAATCTGCCGGTCAACCCCAGGCGCCAGGGGCCGGACGTGGTCGAAGCCGCCGGCGCCGAAGCGCCGCCCATTCCCCGGCCGCCGATCATTCCCCCCGCGCCCGAGGCCCTGGCTGTGCCGCCGGAAGTCATCGCTCTGGGCAAAAAAGCCCCGGCGCCGCCGCCGAGGCCCGCGAAAAAGGCGCCCCCCCAGGTCAAACCCCCCAGGGTGGAAAGTCCCGAGGTAAAAAAACGGAAGGCGGCCGACAACGCGGACGCCAGGATCAGCAAAAAAATGCGGGACCTGGAGCGGACCATGGCCGACAAAAACCTGGACGATGAAATCAACTCCCGCATGTGGGATTTGAGTTCCAACCGGAAGGGCAGCCCGGACGGCGAGGGCAGCCAGGCCGGCGGTTCCTCCGGCGGGCAGCGGGTCCACCCGGAAATGGCCCGTTACTACGAACATATCAGGGATATTATCAAAGACAAGTGGGTGCCCCCGCCCGGGGTCATCGCCGATGATCTCCAGACCATTTACCGGGTGACCATCAACCCGAACGGCTCCGTCTCGGCCATGACCCTGGAAAAGTCCAGCGGCCACGCCGATTTCGACCTTTCGGTGGAAAGGGCTATCCGGCTGTCGTCGCCGCTTCCTCCGCTTCCGCCCATCTTTGAAGGCCGGCCCACAACCGTGGGCCTCCGTTTCAACCCCCAAGACCTGCGTTAAGAAATATTTAGTACCTCAGGCGGCTTCTGTCCAGCAGATCGTCCCAGACGCGCAGGGCCACGGCGGCGTCCGCCCGGTCGGCGTTCAGGACCAGGGCCGGGAGGGGCGAGGCCGTCGGATCGTCCGGCCGCCAGAGAGCCAGCAGGCTTTCCCGCCCGTTTTCAAGGTCCCGCCTCAGAACGACCCACTCCAGGCCGTCGCAGCCGGCCAGGCGGCGGGGGCCGCCCCGAACCTTGCGGTTCCACTGGCCGTCCTTCAGGCGCCTTAATTCCGAAAGCCGGTCGGGAGGGCTTTCCGCCCCGGCCGGCCAGGCCAGGGCCAGGCCGCGCCCGGCGGCCGCCCGGCCCAGATTGATTCCGCTCTCATTGATCAGCCCCAGTCTGACGCTGTTCAGCGCCGACCTGTAAACAATCGAAAGCTTAAGGTCGCGGCAGCCCTGTTCCGTGGAGATCCGGCCGAAGAGACTGTGCAGATCGCCGCGCCGGCCGGCGCTGTGGCCCCAGCGATAGTTAAGGATGAAGAGCCGGGCGTCCTCCTCAAAGTCCCGGCTGTCGTAAAAGCCCTCCGGCGCCCGGCTGACCGGGCGGGAAAGACGGATAGAACCCCGCCCCAAATCGACCATGACGCTGGCCAGGGTTTTTTCCGGGCCGGGATTGCTGAAAATCAACTGGGCGGGGCGCTCATAGAGATCGGTCAGATCTTTGATCAGATAGTGTTCCCGGCCCTCGGGAACCAGGCGGCCCAAAAGTTCATAGGCCTGGTCGTCGACCCGGGGATGGGGCCGCTCCACCACGCTGGTCGGCTCTGAGGAACCCGCGCAGAACAGTTGCAGGGCGCCGCCCTCGACCTGAAAATTGGCGGGCAGGACAAAGGAGGCCCGGCCCAGATAGCGGGCCAGCATCTTTTCCCCTTTCCTGTCCGGCCGCAAAGAGGCCTCGGTCCCCAGCCGGACGGCCAGGGGCAGGGCGATCAGCAGTAAAAGCAAGAAGATAAGCAGAGCTTTACGGCGACTGATGGTCATAGGCGCCTCCTGAAATGAGCTCGACGCGTCGAGCGCGGTTCACCTGATCTAGTCTTCTTATCGGCCGATCCGTCCTGAAGCTTAGAACCATCGCTCTTTTTGGCGCCTGTCCCGAGGGCTGTTTCCTGGAAAAAATTGAGATCGGGAGGCTGTTTTTAGCTTCAGGGTCGGTTATTTTTGTATAATATGCTGAAATTATTATCTAAAATAAATTGCAAAAAAAGTGAAAAAAGATATTGCAATTGAGACTCATTTGTAGTAATCTTTTTCCAGGTCAAGCAAAGGACAAGTCAAAGACCTCCCAAAACTAAATGACAACTCCCGCCCGCTTGGCTCAGACCTCCCCCACACTCCCTTCCGCCGCCCGGAACTTGGCCCGGGCGTCGGAGGGGAGTGCTCCCCAGACCGGGATTCCATTTTTGGAAGCAAATAAAGGGTTTGAAGTTCCGACGCCTCCCGGGCGTCGTCGTAAAGGAGAAGAAATGGCCAATGTCTTAATCGTTTATGGATCAACCACCGGCAATACCGAATGGGTGGCCGGGCAGCTCAAGGAGGTCTGGGCGGCCGCCGGAAACGATGTGGAAGTTGTCAGCGCCGGCAAGGCCAAAGCCGACGGTCTCTGTCAGGGGCGGGATCTGGTGGCTTTCGGCTGCTCCACCTGGGGGCAGGATGAAGTAGAACTGCAGGACGACTTCATCCCCCTGTTCGAAAAATTCGACAGCCTCGGCGCCGGCGGGGTCAAAACCGCCGTCTTCGGCTGCGGTGATGAAGATTATACTCATTTTTGCGGCGCGGTGGATGCCATCACTGAAAAACTGGAAGCCCTGGGCGCCAAGCTGCTGGGCGGCAAACTGAAGATCAATGGCGATCCCGGCGATTCGGCCGCCGAGATCAAAAGCTGGGCTTCGGCCGTGGCTTCCGCGATGTAGTTTCGAATATTCCGGTTCTGAGGCTGAACGATCTTTGAAACGGAATCGGAATATAAAAATTCCGGGGCGGTCCGGTCAGCCGCCTCCGGGACCCGGGCTGACGGCCGGGAAAGACGACCTGACGACTTGAATCTCCAATCTTCCTTTCAGCGAAAAAAGAAGACCCTTCAGACGGGGTCTTCTTTTTTTGCGCTTGGGCCCTTGGGCCGAAACCGGCCGGCTCCTGATCGGAACCGGCCGGTTTTCTGCTAAGCCCCCTGAGGTCAGGGGGGTTCGGGTGGAGGGTGGTTGATCGGGCCGGGTTACAGGTGATATTGATACCCGGCCGCCATTTGTGCCGGAATCCATACTCCGGCGCTTGATGTTTTACATGCGGCCCATTTCGCCGGCCTTCAGGCGGTCGAGGGTTTGAGCCAGCATCTGGTATTCCCAGTGCGGTCCCGTTTTTCTCCTCGCGGTCCTGAGATTGCCCAGGGCGTTTTCCTTGAGGCTGTCGAGCAGGTTTTCAATGTGGTCGAAGCGCTGGCGTGAATAAAGTTTCGAGGTCCAGGCATCGGCCATCAAGCGCAGGGTCTGGTTGAGGTGGGCCACTCCAGCCGGCCGATAAGACCGGCCGTCGCGTAAGCGGGCGGCCTCTCCCCCTGGTTTCTCCCGGGAACCCGTGCATTGCGCCCGGGACAGACGCCCTAACGAATCGTTGAGGCGTCCCAGGGTTCCCCCCAAGCTTCCGGCTGCATAGCAGACCGTTAGCTCGTGTTCAAGAACCATTCCCATTTTTTCCTCCGTGAAGATTCTCGTTAAGAGAACATAACAGCATCCTTGCCTTCATGGTGCGGATCCTGGCCAAGTCAGGCGCGATCCGCCGGGCTCCTTTCCCCTCGCTGAAAAACGAAGTTTATGCGTGATAAGCCGCCCGCCAGGGGACCGGCCGGCGCGCCGCCCGGTGTCCCGGTCCGGGCGGCGCGTTTCCTTGATATTCTTTTTTTTCGGGCGGCGCCCGAAACAGCCGTTATAAAGGGCTGATTTCCGGCGCGCGCCCGGGGCCTGAAAATTGATTCGCGGCTCAATGAAAGCCGCAAACTGCTTCAGGGTCCCAGAGTTGATGGGCGTCATGGGTTTTGCAATAATAATACAGCTCTCAGGCCGCCTCGGCGCCCCATGGCCGCCGGCCCGGCCGGGAACCGGATATTGTTCTTCCGGTCGCATCTTACCATATATATCGACCCGGAGGGTCCCGCAATTTAAGCTTTTTTGGCTAAATAAAGCTCAATTGAAGGGTCTTCCGGCGCTTTAAAAAGGCTTGAAAAGTGCTTAAGAAGGGGCTTCGGGCCTGGCCGCGCTTGATTTGAAGGTGTGGATAAACTAAAATGGGGGACCGCCCGGTCATCACCGACTTAAGCCAGGAGCGAACATGAGCACGGAAAAACAGAACAAACTTGAAGCCCATACCTTGGCTATCGACTGCCTCGGCCCGGCCAAGATCAATTCACCTCTTCTGGGCTTCACCGCCCACGGCCCGTCGGAGGCCACTCCCTGGGATTCCTTTACCGACGACGACAGTCGGGTCTTGGTGGACGTCAGCAGCAAAGCCCTCAAGCAACTGGCCGCCTGCGGCCAGGAAGCCGACAGCTTTGAGGAGGCCGGGGCCCGACGCCGCATTTATTTCGACCCCTCCAAGGTCCGGGCGGCCGTTCTGACCGCCGGGGGGCTCTGCCCGGGGCTCAACGACGTCATCCGGGCCCTGGTCATGACTCTCCACTACCGTTACGGGGTGCGCAACATTCTGGGGGTCAAATACGGCTATCAGGGTCTGGCGCCGGAATACGGGCATGAACTGGTGCCTCTGGACGCCCGGGTGGTTTCCCACATCAACGAATTCGGGGGCACCATTCTGGGCTCCTCCCGGGGCTCGGTGCCGGCGGAGGAGATAGTTGATTCCCTGGAACGCCTCAACATCAATATTCTCTTCTGCATCGGCGGCGACGGCACTCTCAAGGGCGCCCACGCCGTCGCCGGGGAGGCCGGGGCCCGGGGCCTGAAACTGGCGGTGGTGGGCGTCCCCAAAACCATTGACAACGACATCAGCATGGTGGCCCGTTCCTTTGGCTTTGAAACCGCCGTGGCCGGGGCCTCCGCGGTCATCCGCAGCGCCCATACCGAGGCCATCGGCGCCCCCTTCGGCGTGGGGCTGGTCAAACTGATGGGCCGTGACTCGGGCTTCATCGCCGCCACGGCCGCTCTGGCCCAGAGCGACGCCAATTATGTGCTCATCCCGGAAATAGATTTCGATCTGGAAGGTCCGGGGGGCTTAATGGATCATCTGGAAAAAAGACTGGAAAAACGCGGCCACGCGGTCATCGTGGTGGCTGAGGGGGCCGGCCAGAAATTCTTTGCCGGCGCCGACCAGAAGAAAGACGCTTCAGGCAACATTCTTCATCAGGACATCGGGGCCTATCTGGCCGATTTCATCAAAGCCTATTTCAAGCAGAAGAAAAAGGAACTGAATCTGAAATATATCGACCCCAGCTACATCATCCGCAGCGCTCCGGCCAACGCCAGCGATCAGATTTACTGCAATTTTCTGGGCCAGAAGGCGGTGCACGCGGCCATGGCCGGCAAGACCGATATGTTGATCGGCCAGTGGAACGACCATTTTGTGCATGTGCCCATCGCCCTGGCCATTCGGGAACGCAAAAAAATAGACCCGCACGGGGTTTTGTGGAACAGCGTGCTGGAAGGCACCGGCCAGCCCAGCCTGGCCAACAACAACCGAATAATATAGCTGACGAAAAAGCGCCCCGCCATGTCCGACTCAAAAGCCGCTTTTCAATGCCGCCAGTGCGGGATTTGCTGCCTGGGACGGGGCGGGGTGCGCTTAAGCCGGGGCGAGGCCGGCCTGGTGGCCGCCTTTCTGAAAATCAGCCCGGCCGATCTCTTCACTCTTTATCTGGGCGCCGGCCCGGCGCCTTGGGAAATTCGCACCGGCCCCGACAACTATTGTCTTTTTCATCAGGCCGACGGCCGCTGTCTGATCCACCCGGTCAAGCCAGGGATTTGCCGGGACTGGCCCTTTCTGCCCGGGCCTTTGAAGCACGAAAGCGCCTTTCTGGAGGCCAAGGCCGCCTGCCCGGGCTTTTCTAAGGAACTGAGCTGGGCTGAGTTTCTGGCTTCAGCCCCCGGCGGCCGGCCATGAGCGTCCTCAAGCCCGAAGCGGGTTCGGTTTTGGAAAGGCCGCCCGCCGCCCAACGCTCCCGCTGGGCGGAGCTGCTCAGGTCTTTGGGCGATCTTCTTTGGCCGCCGGTCTGTGCCACCTGTCCCCGGGCTTTGCCTCTGGCGGCCGACGAGCGGGATCCGGCCGCCCATTTCTGCCCGGACTGCCTGGCCGAACTGGAATTCATGCCCGAGAGCCTTTGCCCCCTCTGCGGCCGGCCCTATTTCCAGGCCGGGCCGCATTTGTGCGGCGACTGCCTGCGTCGCCCGCCGGCCTACGATACGGCCCGCTCGGCCCTGGTCTACCAGGGGACGGCGGCCAGATCCATCGCTCTTTTGAAGTATCACGGCGATCTGAGCCAGATCGGGGCGCTGGCCGAACTGTCCTCAGCCCGGCTGGCCCCGCCGGAAGGCCCGGCCCGGGCCGATCCGGACGTTTACGACTTCATCGTTCCCATGCCCATTTCCCCCGGGCGCCTGCGGCGGCGGGGCTTCAACCAGGCGGCGGAACTGGCCAAAGCCATCTATCGGCCCTGGCGAAAAAAACTGGACGAAAAGCTTCTGATCCGGCCGGGCGACGGGCTGGTCCATCAGGCCGCCCTCTCGGGGGCGGAACGGCGCCGGGCTGTCCGGGGCTGCTTCAAAATACCTGAGCCCTCCAGGGTCAAGGGCGCCGCCATTTTGCTGTTCGACGATGTCCTGACCACCGGGGCCACCGCCGAAGAGGCGGCCCGGACCCTTCTGACCGCCGGGGCCCGCCGGGTGGATCTCCACAGTACGGCCCGCACCGTTCTTCAAGACTGGCGCTGAATTTTTAAAAAAAGGCTCTTCGCCCCTGGGGAAAATGCGAAATGAACACCGCGGCTATTGGAAGGCCTCCAGGGACCGGTCCAGGTAGCCCCCCATATAGGCCAGGGTCAGGCCGAAATTGGTCATGGGCACCCCGGCGGCCACGGCTTTCTTCAGGCGCGACAGGAAATGCCCCCGGGTGATCATGCAGCCGCCGCAACTGATGATCAGGTCGCAGCGGGCGACCGTCTCCGGAAAGTCGTTGCCGGCCGTCAGCTCGAAACGCAGGGCGCCGCCCGCCTTTTTTTCCAGCAGGCGGGGAATCTGTTCCCGGGCGATGTCGTTCTTCAGGGCGTGGTGGGTGCAGGCTTCGGAAATCAGCACGGTCGCCCCGGGCCGGAGACGGTCGATGCTGCGGGCGCCGTCGGCCATGACTTCCAGATCTCCCTTGGCCCGGGCCATGATGATGGAAAAGGCCGTGGCCGGCCAGTCGGCCGGAATCCTGTCGATCACCCGGCTGAAAACCTGGGCGTCGGTGATGACCAGGTCCGGCCGGCGGGACAGGGACCGAATCTGCTCGTCCAGCTCGGTGAAGCCGGCCACGGAAACCAGGCCGCCGTGATCCAGGATGTCGCGGATGACCTGGACCTGCGGCAGGATCAGCCGTCCTTTGGGCGCCTGGGGGTCCTGGGGGGCCACCAGCAGGAAGAGCGCCCCCTTGGGGAAGAGGCCGGCGATGAGCGAGGGTTCCGGCGGGCTCTGGGCGGCCAGGGCCACCAGGGCCTCGCGGAAGAGATCCAGGCCCTGGCCGTTGGTCGCGCTGACCCGCACCCTGGGCACGTCGAAGGGCAGCCAGTCCGGGCCGGCGGGGTCGGGGGCCTGGTCGATCTTGTTTTCCGCCACCAGGATGCGGGCGCCCTGCCTGGCCATGGTCTGGAGCCACTGCTTTTCCAGGCCCTTGTCGGGGTCGGCGGCGTCGCAGACCAGCACCGAGAGGTCGGCCTGGTTGAGAATGTCCTTGGCCCGCCGAATTTTCTGGGCCCCCAGGGTCCCCACGTCGTCCAGGCCGGCGGTGTCGATGACCGTGATGGGGCCGAGGGGCAGAAGTTCCATGCTTTTGCTGACCGGGTCGGCCGTGGAGCCCGGCACTTCGGAGATCAGCGAGACTTCCTGGCCGGTCAGGGCGTTGACCAGGGATGATTTGCCGACATTGCGGCGGCCGAAAAAGGCTATGGCCAAGCGGTTGGCCCGGGGGGTGGACTGCATGATGATCACCTTTCGAAAAAGAGTTGTTAGGATGACCTCAATTTAACACAGTCCGCCGGGGCTTGTCCACTAGCCGCCGCCAAAAACGGTTTCAAGTCCGGGGCGCCCAGGTCTTACTCAGGCGCCGCAGCAGTTTTTGTATTTTTTGCCCGAGCCGCAGGGGCAGGGGTCGTTGCGCCCGACCTTGGGCTTGTCGCGGGTTTCCGGCCGGGGCCTGGCCGGCCCGGCCGCCGACTTTTCCCCGCCGCCGTGGGACAGGGTCAGGGGCTGTTTGGACTCCTTGGGGGCCAGTTCCTCCACATCCTCTTCCCGCTTGATCTGCACATGGGCGATCAGGCTGATGGAGTCGGCCCGGACCCGGCCCATCATCTCATTGAAAAGGTCGAAGCCCTCCCGCTGGTACTCCCTTAAGGGGTCCTTCTGGGCGTAGCCGCGCAGGCCGATGCCGTCTTTGAGGCGGTCCATGGACAGGAGGTGGTCCTTCCACTGGCTGTCCAGGGAATTGAGCATCAGCCAGCGGATGAGTTCGGCGAAAATTTTGGGGCCCAGGCCGGCCTGGCGGGCTTCGAAGGACTCTTTGGCCCAGTCGTAAATTTTCTGGGCCATGGCGTCCGGGGAATAATCCTTAAAATCATCCAGGGAGACGTTGAAAGCGAAGAAGCGGAAGACGTCGCCCTTGATGGCCTCCCAGTCCCAGTTTTCGGGCTCCAGCTTCTGGTCGGCCCGCTGGTCCACCAGCTTCAGCACCTGTTCCTCGAACATGTTGAGCACCAGGTCTTCCAGGTTGTCCCCGGCCAGGATGCGGCGGCGCTGGCTGTAGACCACCTCGCGCTGCTTGTTCATCACGTCGTCATATTCCAGCAGGTGCTTGCGGATTTCAAAGTTGTGGGTTTCCACCTGTTTCTGGGCGTTCTCGATGCCCCGGCTGATGAGCTTGGCCTCCAGGGGCACGCCCTCGGTCATGCCCAGGCGCTGCATCAGGCCCTTGAAGCGGTCCCCGCCGAAGATGCGCATGAGGTCGTCTTCCAGCGAGAGATAGAAGCGCGATTCCCCGGGGTCGCCCTGGCGGCCGCTGCGGCCGCGCAACTGGTTGTCGATGCGGCGGGATTCGTGCCGCTCGGTGCCCAGGATGAAGAGGCCGCCCAGTTCCGGGACCCCGGCCCCCAAAACGATGTCGGTGCCCCGGCCGGCCATGTTGGTGGAGATGGTCACCTGGCCCCGCTGCCCGGCCTGGGCCACGATCATGGCCTCCTGCTCGTGGTGCTTGGCGTTGAGGACGTTGTGCGGTATACTCTTTTTTTTCAGGATTTCCGAGATGTGCTCGGAATGGGCGATGGAGATGGTGCCCACCAGCACGGGCTGCCCCTTCTGGTGCAGGGCTTCTATTTCCTCGACCACGGCCGCGTATTTTTCCCGCTGGGTGCGGTAGATGACGTCCTGGTGGTCGTCGCGGATCATGCGGCGGTGGGTGGGGATGACCGTGACCCCCAGCTTGTAGATCTTGGCGAACTCGGCCGCTTCGGTGTCGGCCGTGCCGGTCATGCCGGCCAGCTTCTCGTACATGCGGAAGTAGTTCTGGAAAGTGATGGAGGCCATGGTCTGGTTTTCGTTTTCGATCTTGACCTTTTCCTTGGCTTCCAGGGCCTGGTGCAGGCCGTCGGAGTAGCGGCGGCCGGCCATGGGGCGGCCGGTGAACTCGTCGACAATGACCACCTGTTTGTCCGGGGTCACCAGGTAGTCCTTGTCGCGCTTGAAAAGGGTGTGGGCTTTCAGGGCCTGGGTCAGGTGGTGGAGGATCTCGATATTGCCCGGGTCGTAAAGGTTCTGCAGGCCCAGGAGGTCTTCGGCCTGGGTGATGCCGTTTTCCGTGAAACTGGCCGTGCGGCCCTTTTCGTCCAGGGTATAGTCCTCGTCCCGCGCCAACTGGGGAATGACCCGGTCGGCCCGCAGGTAGAGGTCGGTGGACTTTTCGGCCGGGCCGGAGATGATCAGCGGGGTCCGGGCCTCATCGATGAGAATGGAGTCGACCTCGTCGACAATGGCGAAATAGAACTCCCGCTGCACATAGTCTTCCAGGCGGAATTTCATGTTGTCGCGGAGATAGTCGAAGCCGAATTCATTGTTGGTGCCGTAGGTGACGTCGGCCAGATAGCTGTCGCGGCGCTCGCGGTCGGAAAGGCCGTGGACGATGACCCCCACCGACAGGCCCAGGAAACTGTAGAGTTGGCCCATCCAGGCGGCGTCGCGCCTGGCCAGGTAGTCGTTGACCGTCACCACGTGGACCCCCCGGCCCAGAAGGGCGTTGAGGTAGACCGGGAGGGTGGCGGCCAGGGTCTTGCCCTCGCCGGTTTTCATTTCGGCGATTTGGCCTTCGTGGAGAGCCAGGCCGCCCATGAGCTGCACGTCGAAATGGCGCTGGCCGAGCGTCCGGGCCCCGGCTTCCCGCACGGTGGCGAAGGCTTCCGGCAGGATCCGGTCCAGGGGTTCGCCCTTGCCGAGCCGTTCCTTGAAAAGCCCGGTCTGGCCGGAGAGGCCGGCGTCCGACAGGGCCCTGACCTGGGGTTCCAGGCGGTTGATCTGGTCAACCACCAGGCTGTAGCGTTTTATTTCGCGGTCATTGGCCGTGCCGAAAATTTTTCTCATTAAGGACTTCATCATCTCTCCACTTTACCGGGGGCGCGTTTCGACAAATGAATATTATAGCAAAAACTGAAGACAGAAGGCAATATGGGCGAAAGGACCGAAAAGGGCGGGGGAAGGGGAGGCCATGGCGGGAAACATCTATCTGATCGGCCCCCGGGCGGCCGGCAAAAGCACCCTGGGGCGCCGCCTGGCCGGGGCCCTGGAACGGGATTTTGTGGACTGCGACCTGGCCCTGGGCCGCCGTTACCGGCAGAGCGTCGCCGAGATGCTGGACGAGGGCGGCTGGGAACTTTTCCGGCGCCGGGAGGGCGACTATCTGGCCGAACTGGCGGCGGGCCGCGGCCGGGTGGTGGCCACCGGCGGCGGGGCGGTCCTGGACGGGAACAACTGCCGGTTGATGCGCGGCAGCGGCCTGGTCCTTTATCTGCGGGTTCCGGCCGAACTGCTGGCCGCCCGGCTGGCGGCCGAACCCCGGCCCGACCGCCGGCCCAGCCTGACCGGCCGTTCCCCGGCGGCCGAGGCGGCCGAAGTCCTGGCGGCCCGGGAAGCCCTCTACCTGGCCGCCGCCCATCAGGTGATCGACGGGCGCGGATCTCCGGAGGAGGTGCTGGGCCTGATCCTGGAAGCCTGCCGGGCTTTTGGGCGCCGGGTAAAGACTTTCGCCGGGTAAAAACTTTCGCGGTCAGGCGGGGCTTTCGGCCCGCTGCCGGAACCAGTTCCAGGCGCTGCGGATTATTTCGTCCAGGCTGGTGACTTCCGGGTCCCAGCCCAGTTCTTTCTTGGCTTTTTCGGCCGAGGCCACCAGCACGGGCGGGTCGCCCGGCCGGCGGTGGGCGAATTTGTAAGGCACCCACTGCCCGGTGACCCGTTCGGCGGCGGCCATGACTTCCATGACCGAAAAGCCCCGGCCGCTGCCGATGTTGAAAGCCGAAAAACCCGGCCGGGGCTGCCGGTCCAGGAAGTCCAGGGCCAGCAGATGGGCCCGGGCCACATCGCCCACAAAGACATAATCGCGGATGGGGGTGCCGTCAGGGGTCGGATAGTCGTTGCCGAAAATTTCCAGCGGCGGGGTCTGGCCCAGGATGGCTTTCAGGACATTGGGGATCAGGTGGGTCTCGGGCTGGTGCTCCTCCCCCAGGTCGCCCCCGGGGTCGGCCCCGGCGGCGTTGAAATAGCGCAGGGCCACGCTCTTCAGGCCGTGGGCCTGGGCATAGTCCTCCAGGATCATTTCCACCATTTTGGTGGCCTGGCCGTAGGGGGTGATGGGCTGGGTGGGGCAGCTCTCCTCGATGGGCATTTCTTCGGGCGTGCCGTAAACCGCGGCCGTGGAGGAAAAGATGATCTTGTCGACCCTGGCCTGGTTGGCCGCGGCCAGCAGATTCAGGCTGCCCACCAGAATGCCGTGGTAATAGAGGTCGGGCCGCAGCACGGACTCCGACACCAGGCTGCGGGCCGAAAAATGCATGACCGCGTCAATGGGCCGTTTCTCGAACAGATCGTCAACGTCGCCGAGGTTCAGGATGTCGCCGGTGATCAGTTCCGGTTCCAGGCCTTTTTCCGCCGCGCCTTTGAAGGCCGCCTCCAGGGCCCAGTGGTGCCCGGTTGACAGATTGTCGAAGACCACCGGCGTGTGCCCGGCCCGGATAAGTTCCCTGACCATGTGGGAACCGATATAGCCCGCCCCGCCGCAAACTAAGACCCGCATAAGTCCGCCTCCCTTGGATTGGATTGCCTTGTCCGGCCCGCCGAACGGGCCGGGTCACTAGCCCTTACGGGCGTCGCCGGTGGGGATGATGGCCGGCGGAGGGCCGCTCAGGCCGGCCGCGGCCCGCAGTTCAGCGGCCGCGGCGGTGCTTTCCCAGGTGAATTCAGGTTCGCTGCGGCCAAAGTGGCCGTAGCTGGCCGTTTTTTCATAGATGGGCCGTTTGAGTTTCAGATAACTGATCATGTCGGCGGGCTTGAAGGAAAAAACCCGCTGAAGGGCCCGGGCGATGGCGGAGTCGTCCACCAGGCCGCTGCCGAAAGTCGCGGCCATGATTGAAACCGGGTCGGCCAGGCCGATGGCGTAGGCCAACTGGACCTCGCAGCGCGCGGCCAGGCCGGCGGCCACCACGGTCTTGGCCGCCAGGCGGGCCATGTAGCAGGCGCTGCGGTCGACCTTGGAAGGGTCTTTGCCGGAAAAACAGCCGCCGCCGTGCCGGCCCCAGCCGCCGTAAGTGTCGACGATTATCTTGCGGCCGGTGACCCCGCAGTCGCCCATGGGGCCGCCGATGATGAACTGGCCGGTGCTGTTGACGTGAATCTTGGTGTCGGCGTCCAGAAGGTGGGGCGGCAGGGTCTTTTTGACGACCTCTTCAATGACCGCCTCCCGCACCTTGGGCTGGCCGATGTCCCGGGAGTGCTGGGTGGCGATGACCACGGCCTCGATGCGCCTGGGCTGATGGTCCTCATACTCCACGGTGATCTGGCTCTTGCCGTCGGGCCGGAGAAAGTTCAGGGTGCCGTTGTGGCGAACCGCCGCCAGGCGCCGGGTCAGCTTATGGGCCAGATAAATGGGCAGCGGCATCAGCGCGTCCGTTTCGTCGATGGCGTAGCCGAACATCAGGCCCTGGTCGCCGGCGCCCTGTTCGTGCCCCTCACGGACATCCACGCCCAGGGCGATGTCCTGGGACTGCTTGCCCAGAGTGTTGAGGACCGCGCAGGTCTGCCAGTCAAAACCCATGTTGGAGTCGTTGTAACCGATGCGCGCTATGGTCCGGCGCACCACCTGCGGCAGATCGACCCAGCACTCGGTGGTCAGTTCCCCGGCTATCAGGGCCAGGCCGGTGGTGACCAGGGTTTCGCAGGCCACCCGGGCCTCGGGGTCCAGGGCCAGGACGGCGTCCAGCACCGCGTCGGAAATCTGGTCGGAAATTTTATCGGGATGCCCTTCGGTCACGGATTCGGAAGTAAAAAGAAAATCGCCTCGTTTCATATGCGCGGCTCCTTCGGCGGGGTTGGAGAGTTTTGTGGAAACAGTCAATAATCATACTACGTTCAGGAGCCTGGGAAGTCAACATTTAAAGCGGCCTGAGACGGCAGGTCAAATAAAAAGCGGAAGAGCCGGTCTTCCGCTTGGTTCGGTGGGGGCCTGATTCCATTTCGAAGCGGCCTCGGAATGAAAAGGACCCCGGTCGGTAATGAGTCAAAGCACACTGTCCACCTTGCCGCCGATGCCGGTCAACATGACCACCGCGGTCAGCGCGGTCTGCTGCTGCTTGAGGGCCACAGCCATCTTGGAGTCGACCTTGGCCTGTTTCAGGGCCTGGTCGGTGATGGCCTTCTGGCTTTCAAAAATGGCCTTGACCAGGTTTCCAGGAATACTGTTGGCCACGTTTAAGACGCTCATATTGCTTCCCTCCTTGGCCTGCTCCGGCCGCCGGTTAAGTCCGGCGCCCGGCTGCGTCTCGCCTTTCCGCCCGGCCGGTGAGCCCGGCGGGCGGAATTCCTGCCTTACTTATCGGACGGAAGGGGGCCGGGCCTGAAGACAATTTGACTTTGACTTCGGCCTTTATTCCTCAAAATCGACCATGGCCTTCAATTCCCGGCTGACCTTGAAGAAGGGCAGCTTTTTGGGCGGAACATTGATGGGTTCGCCGCTTTTGGGATTCCGGCCGACATAGCCGGCGTATTCCTTCACCTTGAAGGAGCCCAGGCCCCGCAGTTCGGACCGCCCCTCGCGAACGAGGCCGTTGGCGATGGAGTCGAAAAATATATCGACCACCTGTTCGGCCTGTTTTGACGGCAATAAGGCCTCTTCAGCCAGTTTTTCAACCAGTTGTGATTTGTTCATGGCGCCCCCAACTTGAATTTTTTCGTATTATATTATACTTGGCCGGGGACTTCAAGACGGATTTTCAGCTCTGGGCGCTGCCCGTCAGGTTGACCTTTTTCACCCCGCCTGAAAAAAGGCTCAGGCAGGTGCGGCTTTCGCCGATGACCCCGGAGAGCCGGGCCGGGTCGCTGACCAGAAGGCCGGACAGGGCCGACAGGCCCAGGCCGAAAAGCCGGGGCGTCAGGGGCGTGCTGGGGCCCAGCAGGGCGATTTCGGCCCCGGCCCCCAGTTCCAGAAGGCGGGGCAGGGTCTTGTTGATGAGGGCGGTGGCCGTGATGAAAATCAGATCGCATTGCGGCAGAATGAATTCCGCGGCCGTGTCCGGGAGGTCCCCCGGCCCGGGATTTCTCTCCAGCACGGTCAGGCCGGCGCTTTGGGGCCTGAGACGCTCCAGATAGGGGAAACGGCCGATCACCGCCACCCGGCGGCCCTGGCTGCCGGCCAGGAAAAGGTCAAAGGCGTCGCCTTCCCGGCTCAGGGCCTGGTCACTGAAAATTACCGAGTCCGGGCGGTTACAGGCGGCGTTGACGGCCGCCAGGCCCAGGGCGGCCAGGGAAAAATCCCAGGATTTGATCAGTTCGGCCGCCCGGCCCAGGGCCGAGCCGATAAAGCCCTCCGGGGGCGGCCCTTCCCGGCCGCCGAGGTTCTGGGCCAGGCCGAAGCCGCCGTCGCTGGATTCCAGGAGCAGCCAATATCGGCCCCGCCACAGGTTTTTCACCGTGGCCCCGCCGGGCACGGCCTTAAGAAGCTCGTCGTAGATCCGCCATTTATCGGCCCCGGTCATTTTAAGCCCTTTCTAAGCTCTTTTCATCTCTTCGGCCAAAGCCAGGCAGCGGGGGCAGGCCCGCCGGGGCGGCAGGGGGTGGACCGAAGGCCGGCTGACCTCCGAGCGGGTGTGGATGACCAGCAGGCCCGGGCAGTCCGGGCAGTCGTAAAGTTCCTCCCGCTGCCGTTCGTGGATGGCCCCGCCGTAGCCGTCGCCGCCTTCCAGGGCGTGGGTGTCGTAGAAAATGGAACGCTCCCGGACCCACCAGCGGCCGTCGCGGCGATAATCCGCCGGCCGGCCCGGCGCCCGCCGGCGGCGATGGATCTCCTGGCCCAGCCTTTTGATGTAGTCCAGGCTCTGGGGGCTGGTGGCCAGCCTGGCCGGCTCCGGCCCGGGTTCCTCCACCTTTTGCCAGTCGAGGCCGGCCATGGCCAGGGCGATGGCCAGGTTGAGGTAGGGCAGAGCCCCCCGGATGGAATAGCCGCCTTCCAGAACGGCGATCTGGGGATCGATGATCTCCGACAGGGCCGCGTAGCCGTGGGCGGTGATTTTCATGTTGGTGATGGGGTCGCTGAAGTGGTTGTCCTGGCCGGCCGAATTGACCACCAGATCGGGCCTCCATTCGTCCAGGATGGGGCGGACGATTTCCCTGGCGGCCAGCAGAAAGCCGGCGTCCCCGGTTTCCGGGGGCAGGGGAATGTTGACGGTCGAGCCCAGGGCCGAGGGGCCGCCCATTTCCTCGATGAAGCCGCTGCCCGGGTAGAGGGTGCGGCCGTCCTGGTGCAGGCTGATGAACAGGGTGTCCGGGTCGTGCCAGTAGATGTCCTGGGTGCCGTCGCCGTGGTGGCAGTCGGTGTCCACTATGGCCACCCGCCCGAGGCCGTATTCGTGGCGCAGCCGTTCGATCATGATGGCCTCGTTGTTGATGTTGCAAAAACCCCGGCCGCCGTGGACCACCCGCATGGCGTGGTGCCCCGGCGGGCGGACCAGAGCGAAGCTTTTCAGGCAGTCGCCCTCCATCACCAGGCGGCCGGCGGCGATGGCCCCGCCGGCGCTGATCAGGTGCGGCAGGGCCGCCAGGCGCTCCACCCCCGGCGGGCGGACGTGAACCCGGTGGACATCGTCGTCGCCGGCCACTTCGGGCCGGTATTCGGCCAGGCCCGGCAGGTCGAAGAGGCCTTCCTCGCGCAACTGGTCCTGGGTGTAGAGCAGCCGTTCCTCCCGTTCGGGGTGGTCCGGGCTTATGGCCCAGTCATAGGCCGGGAAAAAAACGAGCCCCAGTTTCCGCGCCGTCATGGGCGGCCTCCCAAAAGCCCGGGCGCGGCCTGGGCCCGGACCCGGATGATCTTGTCCGACCGGCCGTAGCCGGACAACTGATGAAAACTTTCCGCCTCGGTGATGTGCAGCGGGCCGGCCTCGGGCGTCTTTTCGCGGATCTCGCCCAGGGCCTCCAAAAGGTCGCGCTCGGCCTGCCTGAGGCTGTAGGCGCGGTCAATGGCCCGGCTCAGGCCGAGGGTGGGGATGCTCAGGGTCCCCAGGGCGGTGTCGGCGTAAAGTTCGGCCGACAGGGTCGGCCGGGCCAGGGCCGCGCCGATGGCGTTGGCCACCCCGGCCTCCTCGGGCGCCACCGTCGGCAGCCCCAGGGCCTCTGCCAGCGGTTTGGCCAGGGCCTGGGCCGGGCCGCCCAGGATGGCCGCTTTCTCCGGCTTCAGCGGCCGGGCCAGGCGGATGGCGTCCACCGTGTAGACCGGCCTTTGGTTGACCCGGCGCAGCAGGAAGTCGGCGGCCATTTTCAGGCTGGCCAGGGCCGTGGCCAAAGCCTTGCGGGCCGTTTCCTCCGGCGCGGCGGAAGCCAGCCGCTCCAGGGCCCGGCGGGAAATGTCCACCTCGCCCAATTCAGTCAGGCCCAGGACGTTCAGGGCATCGCTCAGGGTGGGCGGGCGGCGGCCCAGGTCCCCCGGGGCCAGAGCCAGGGCCGGCCCCCGGCGTTCAGGGCCGACGGTGACCGCGCCGTTGGCCGCCGCCAGGGAGGAATCGCCGCCCAAAGGGAGGGAGTGGGTCAGGAAAGCCCGCACAAAAGTGGGCCGCCCGGCAATTTCCAGGCCGTCGGCGTACATCAGGGGCCGCCCGTCGGCCAGGAGGGCCAGGTCGCTGGAAGTGCCGCCCACATCCAGCATCAGGGCGTCGCCGGGCAGCCCGGTCAGGGACCACAGGCCCAGCAGGCCGGCGGCCGGGCCGGCGGCCAGAATGCGGGCCGGGCTGGCCGCCGCTTCATCCAGGCTCAGCGGCCCGCCGTCCGAAGCCAGCAACTGGACCGGGCAAGTCAGGCCGGCCCGGCGTGCGGCCGCTTCCAGGTCCCGGGTGAAAGCCTGGTAGAGCCTGGTCACCGCGCTGTTGAAGACGGCCGTATTGAGGCGGCGGGGAAAGCCCAGCCGCCCGCTGAGACGGCTGGCCCTGGTCAGGGGGCTCCCGGGGGCCGCCTGTTCCACCGCCCGGGCCAGGGTCTCCTCGAAGCCCGGATTTTTGGGCCCGAATTTGCTGATGACCGCGAAAGCCGCCGCACCCTGTTCTTTCAGGGCGGCGGCCGCTTTTTCAGCTTCCCCGCCCTTCAGGGGCGAGATGACTTCCCCGCGGTGATCCTGGCCGCCGGCCAGGGTCAGGGCCAGGGGCTGGCCCGACAAGTCCGGCGGCAGGCCCGGGCCGCCCACGGCCAGCACCCCCACCGGGTCGGCCCGGCCGGTCAGCACCGCGTTGAGCCCCAAAGTGCTGGAGACCACCAGCCGCCGCGCCCGCCGGGGATCGGCCGCCGCCAAAAGGGGCTCCAAGGCGGCCAGGAAACTGCCCAGCACGTCGCCGGGGCGGGTGGGCACCTTGACGCTGCCCGCCAGGCTGAAGTCATCGGCCAAAAGGGCCCCGTCGGTATGGGTGCCGCCCACGTCAATGCCCAGGTACATAAAGCCCGCGCCTCCCGGATTCAAGCCTGATAGCGTTATGAAGCCCTGTTATTCTATTCCCGGCCGGCCCGGCCGGCAAGCCTTTATTTTCATTTTTTGACCTTGCCGGCCGGCTGGATCGGTGCTATAATCCAAACGTTCATTCTCTCGGAACACGGTGAAATTCCGTGGCGGACCCGCCGCTGTAAACGGGGACAGCCGCTGACGGCCCCCTTGGGGGCCAGCCACTGGGTTCCGGCGTCTGACCGCGAAAATTGACGATTTTTTACAATCGTCATTTGGCGCTCAGGGGCCGGCCCGGGAAGGCCGGACGGCTGGCGGACTTTGGGGGCTTAAAAGCTCCGGAGCCCGGACCCGTAAGCCAGAAGACCGGATGGACAGCCCGGCTGACGACCCGCAGGTCGGGCCGGGATCAGGCTGGTGGTTGAAGGTAAAGACCCCCTGGAAAGCCGTGCGCGGCGTCCGGGGGTTTTCGTTTTCAGGGCTCGGTCCCCGGCGGAAACCCTCTTTATTCATTTGAAGATACTAAGGAGGGACGACATGTTTGGAGTCAAGGAGCATCAGAGCCGCCCGCTGGTGGAAATCAGCGCCGGGCTGACCACTTTCTGCGCCATGGTCTACGTTCTGGCGGCTAACCCGGCCATTTTGGGCCAGGCCGGGGCCTCCCGGCCGGCCCTGTTCACGGCCACCGCCCTGGCGGCCATCATTGGTTCGCTTTCGATGGCTTTTCTGGCCAACCTGCCTTTCGCCGTGGCCCCGGGCATGGGCATCAACGCCATCTTCGCCCTGGTGGTCATCAAAACCATGGGCTACAGCTGGCCCCAGGCCGCGGCGGCGGTCATCACCGCCGGCACGATATTTTTCTTTTTATCGCTGTCCCCGCTCAGGGATAAAATTTTAAGGGACGTCCCCAAGTCCCTGCAATACGCCGTCTGCGGCGGGGTGGGCCTCCTGATCGCCGGCATCGGCCTGATCAACAGCCAGGCCATTGTCTTCATCGGGGGCCTGCCGGCTTTGGGTGACCCGCATCTGCCGGGGGTCAAGCTGGTTTTCATCGGGCTTTTGCTGACGGCCGTGATGCTGGCCCTTAAATTCCGCTACGCCGTTCTGGCCGGCATCATCCTCTCCACCCTCATCGGCCTGCCCCTGGGAGTCACCCAGGTCCCGGCCGGCGGTCTTTTCAGCCTGCCGCCCAGCCCGGCCGAGCTATTTCTGGCGGCGGACTTTTCCCTGGTCAGCGTACCGGATTTCTGGGCGGTGGTGCTGGTTTTCCTTTTTATGGCCATCTTCGACGGCCTGGCCGGTTTCCTGGGCCTCTTCAGCATCATGGGCGAGAAAGACGAGGCCCGCTATCGCCATAAAATGGGCCGGGCCTTCGTCGCCGACTCCCTGGCCATGATAGCCAGCGGGCTCCTGGGCATCTCCCCCAACACGGCCTATGGCGAGAGCGGCGCCGGGGTGGCCGTGGGCGGACGCACCGGCCTGACCGCCCTGACCTGCGCGGCCTGCTTCACCCTGGCCCTTTTCTGTGCGCCCGTTTTTCTGGCCATACCTTTCGCCGCCGTGGCCCCGGCCCTGGCGGTGGTGGGCTGGTACATGCTCATGCCTTTGGCCCGCATAGACTTCAAAGACGCCACCGAATCGTTTCCCGCCATAGTGGCCCTGCTTTTGATCGGCCTGAGCTGGAAGATATCCGACAGCCTGGCCGTGGCCTGGCTGGTCTACCTGCTGATGAAGGCCGTGGCCGGCCGCTTCCGGGAACTGAACGTCACGGTCTGTCTTCTGGGGCTGATCTTCGCCGCCAAGCTGGGCTATGACGTCCTGACCTGAGCGGGCGGCCCGAATCGAAACGCGCCTTCGGGGAGCTTTTCCACCCGGCCCACCGCCGGGAAGGGCAGGTGGGCCCCGGCTATCAGCCAGCCCTCCCGGGCCGATTTTTCCAGAAAGGCCCGGCGGACGGCCCGGGACCGGTCCGGGTCCATATCGAAGTCGGCGTTGAGTTCCGGGCAGGGAAACTGGAGGGCGGCGGCATGCATCAGGTCGCCCCAGAAAAGAACGCGGGCCGGGCCGCTTTCCAGCAGAAAGCCGCTGTGCCCCGGGGTATGCCCGCGCAGATCGACCGAGGTGAGGCCCGGGGCTACCTCGGCCCCCGGTTCGAAAGTTTCCCACGAGGGGCCGTAGAGTTCGGCCGCTTGCCGGGCCAGGTCGAAGTTGGCTTTTCGCCCGGGATATTTTTCAAGCGACAGGTCGCTCAGCCAGAATTCAGCCTCAGGCCGGCTGACCAGAACCCGGGCTTTGGGGAAAGCCTTTTCCCGGCCCTTGATCAGCCCGCCCAGGTGATCGCCGTGCAGATGGGTCAGCAGCAGCCAGGTCACCTGTTCCGGCGACAGCCCGGCCCCGGCCAGCCCGGCCGGGAGCCGGCTCTGCCTCTCGCCGGGCTCCGGCTGGCCCAGCCCGGCGTCGATCAGCATGACTTCCGGCCCCCGCCGGACGGCAAAGGCCATGACGGCTGAGGGGGTTCGGCCCGTGGGCACGTATTTTTCGATGAGCGCCCGGTTTTCGTGGCTGAAGACGTCCATCCCCCGTTCGCCCCGGGAATCGGCCAGGGCCAGGACCGTGCTTTCTCCCGCCTGATAGGATTCCAGCGCCGCCCCCGGCCGGCTCAAGGTTTTTTCTCCATCAGTTCGATGATGGCGTCGTCTTTGATGATGAAGGCCATGCGGTAGCCGTCGGGGGTTTCCGCCGGGCCGAAAATGACCTGGTCGGCCTCGGCCAGATAGGGCCCGGCGTCATCCACCTCATAGGCCACATGGGGGTTTTTGTGCATGATTTCCGGGAAGGGGCCGCCTTCCTCGAATTTGAGGTACTCGATTTTGAAGTCATGGTCGTCGGGCTTGCCCATCCACAGCCGGAGTCCCTCGTTGTAGACCATGCCCGGCTTTTTGTTGGTGATCGGGATGCCGATGTGCAGATACTTGGCAGTCATGATTTGCGACCTCTTTTCTTCCCGCCGGCGGCGAGATCCTGGTAAAATTGAAAAGCCTCTTTGGCTGTGAAATTTTCGTGAACCACCTTGGCCACCGCCTGGACCATGGCCAGGGGATTTTCGGACTGGAAAATGTTGCGCCCCATGTCCACCCCGGCCGCGCCCTCGCTGACGGCCCGGTGGCACAGGCCCAGGGCCTCGTTTTCCGGCACTTTCTTGCCCCCGGCAATGACGATGGGCACCGGACAGGCCGCCGCCACCCGCTCAAAGCCCGGGCAGTAATAGCTCTTGACTATCTGGGCCCCGGTTTCGGCCAGCAGGCGGGTGGCCAGCAGAAAGAATTTCTCGTCCCGAAGCAGGTTCTTGCCCACGGCCACCACCCCCAGGGTGGGCAGGCCGTGGTCGGCGCCGGCGTCCACGGTGCGGGCCAGGAGTTCCAGGGAATTCTTTTCCCCCGGGGCGCCGACGAAGGTCTGGACGGCCAGGGCCCCGGCGTTCATCCGCACCGCGTTGACAATGTCGCAGGCTATTCCGCCGCCCTGGCTCAGGTCGTCGAACAGGACCGTGGCGTCATAGTTGATCCGCAGGCAGACGGCCTTGGGCTGGGTCGGGGGGATGGAACTTTTCAAGGCCCCCCGGGTGGCCATCAGGACATCCACATGCTCGATCAGGGGCGGGATGTTCAGGTCCAGGCGTTCCAGGCCGGCGGTGGGGCCCATGATATAGCCGTGGTCAAAGGCCAGCATGACCGTGCGCCCGCTGCCGGGCCGGAAGATGCGGGCCAGGCGGTTCTTCATCCCCCAGTCCAGGTGGGCCGCGCCCTTGACGTAAAAGCCCTCGTTGACGGGGGGACGATCCAGATGATAGTTCTTGGCGCTGTTGTCGCCGGTCGGGTCGGCCACCTGGCTCTCCTCTCAGATCCTTTTGAAATAGGGGGTATTGCAGGGGGCCCGCCAGAGGCGCAGCAAGTCGTCGTCCAGGCGGGCCATGAACATCTGGAAGCCGGCCTGCTCCTGGACGGTCAGGAGCTCACCCACATGGTTGGCCGCGATCTCGATGTTTCTGGCTTTCAGCAGGGCCTCGCAGCGGCGGTAGACGATGAAGAGCTCCATCAGGGTGGTGGCCCCGCAGCCGTTGAGGATGAGCATGATCTTTTCGCCGTCTTTGATGTCCAGATCTTTCAAAAGGGCGTTGATCATGATTTCAGCGGTCTCGTCGGCGCTTTTCATTTTCTGCCGGCCGCCGCCGCCTTCCCCGTGCTGGCCCATGCCGATTTCCATCTCGTCCTCGCCCAGTTCGGTCAGGGCCCCGCCGGTGGAGGGGTGGGTGGCCCCGCGCACGGCCACGGCCAGGGTGGCCATGTTGTCGGCCAAACGCTGGGCCAGGGCGGCCGTTTCCTCCAGGGTCCGGCCTTCAGCCGCGGCCGCGCCGGCGATTTTGTAGGTCGGGATGCAGCCCACCAGGCCGCGCCGGTCGTCGGCTCTGGAGCGGGGGGCGTTGGCGATGTCTTCCTGGGTGACCACCTTCATGACTTTCAGGCCCTCTTTTTGCGCCTGTTTCATGGTCAGGTCGCCCGTCAGCATGTCCCCGGCGTGGTTCAGGACCACAAAAAGCACGCCGGCGCCTTTATCGGCCAGTTTGATGGCTTCCAGGCAGGCCTGGGGGCCGGGGGCGGCGAAAATGTCGCCGACCACCGAAACATCCAGCATGCCCTGGCCCACAAAACCGCTCAGGGCCGGTTCATGCCCGGCCCCGCCCAGGGTGACCACCGTCACCCGCCGGGCCTGTTCCAGACTGTTGTTGACCACCGTCTGGGGCCCGGCCAGATGAATCAGGTCCCGGTTGGCGGCCGCCAGGCCCTCCAGAAGTTCCCGGGACAAATCAGCCGGATCATTGATGAACTTTTTCATTTTCATGACCAGTCTCCTTTATTGTCAATTACACTTGAAACCTTCGGCCAGCCCCCGGAAGAAGAGGGCCGCGCTCAGGGCGCCGGGGTCCGGGCAGCCCAGGCTCTTTTCGCCGCAGTTCTTGGCCCGGCCGAACTTGGCCACGTGCCGGCGGCTGTCTTCGGCCCCGGCCCGGGCCGCCTTGGCCGCGGCCGCCAGAATGTCGGCCGGCCTGGTCCCGGCGGCCTGGGCGGCTTCCACCGCCGGGATGACGGCGTCCATCAGGGTCTTGTCGCCCTCCCGGGCCCGGCTGACTCCTTTGAGTTCGCCCAGGGCTCCGGCCAGCATCTCTTTGAGCTTGGGGCCGTCAAGGTCGTCTTCATCGCTTAGGGGTTCGGCCAGGCCGCAGATCAGGGCGCCGTAGAGGGGGCCGGCGCTGCCGCCGCCGATGTTCATGACGCCGTGCCCCAGGCCGTCGAGAAAGTCGCCGAAAGTTTCGTTCTCTTCCCAGGCCTTGACCCGGCCCTTGACCAGCTTGGCGATTCTGTCCATACTGAGCCCGTGGTCGCCGTCGCCGAAACGGGCGTCAATTTCATTGAGTTCCGCGCTTTTTTCTTGCCAAAGACTGGCCGCGCGCAGTAACATCCTGGAGAAACGCTGCCTGTTAATCGCCATTGCGCGCCTTCCCTTTCCGGCTCCGCGCTGTCGATCCGAGTGCCTGTCAAGCCCGGGCGTATGTTTTGGAAAAAGTTCACAATCTGTTTGTTTGAATCTGTATTTTACATAATAACAGACCTGACCCCATCTGTAAAGGCGCCTGATTCGGCCCGGCCGGCCGCAATCACCAATAAGTTAAATGGGTCGGGCCTCAACTTTCCGGGGTCGGGCCCGGGCCGGAGGTAAAATCATGGCGGCGGTGAACCAAGGCGCTTATGAAGGTCTTTATCAATGGGTGATTGAAAAGCTGCCGGGCCGCGACCTGGCGGCCAACGCCGGCCGTTTGGGCCTCAGGGTTCAGCCTGACGGCGGGGTCATTGTTCGCCTTCTGGCCCGGGACTACCGGGTCGACCAGAAGGGGGCGGCGGCCGTGGACGGTCTTCCGGCCGGCCTCACCCGGCTCAGCCTGGCCGCCAGTTACGCCCTGAGTCAGGCCCTGGCCGAGGCCTCCGGGGATTTCCTGCCCCTGCGCCGTTTGAGCGGCCTGGTGGAAGGGCGCGGAAGCTACGACCGGGAGGCGGTCAGCCGGCCCCTGGAGCGCCGTTTCGGCGAGGATGTTCCGGCCCTGGAAGAGGCGGTCCGGCGTCTGGAAGGGCGGGACGAGGGGCGGGACCTTTCGGGGGCCAGGTCCTTCATTTTTTATCCCTTGCCCCGGCTGCCCCTGCGCCTTTTGTTTCACGAAGCCGACGAGGAGTTCCCGGCCGAGTTCCGGCTGCTCTTTCCGGTCAACGCCACGGAATTCATGGACTTTGAGGCCCTGGCTTTTCTGGCCGGGGCCTTGGTCGCCGATCTCTGCGGACCGGTCTGAAACATCGCTTAAAGGGGACCGTCCCCCATTGGCCTTCGCCCCTGGCCTTGCTTTTCCTTTGAAGATCGGTAAAATCGGGGTGGAGAAAAAAAACGGAAAGTGCCCGGGACATGCCAAGCAACATATATGACATAGCCATCGTCGGCCTGGGGCCGGCCGGGTCCTCCCTGGCCAGGCTCCTGGACAGCAGCCTGAAAGTGGCGGCCATCGACCGCAAGCGGCTGGACGGCTCCGAGGGCGGCTTCCAGAAACCCTGCGGGGGGCTGCTGGCCCCCGGCGCCCAGAAGGCCCTGGTGGAGGACGGCTTGAACCTGCCGTCCTCGCTTCTGGTCGATCCCCAGATCTTCGCGGTCAAGACCATGGATCTGGTTTCCGGCCTTCTGCGCCATTACCAGCGCTATTTCCTGAACATCAACCGCCATGACTTCGATCTGTGGCTGGCCTCGCTCATCCCCCCGTCAGTCAGGATTTTCGACCGGGCCGTCTGCCGCTCCATTGTCCGCAAAGGCTCCCATTTCGAGCTGACCTTCAGCCGGGGAGGGCGTCTGGCGACGGTCAGCGCCCGCCGGCTGGTCGGGGCCGACGGCTCGGCTTCCCTGGTCCGGCGAACCTTCATCCCCACCGAAATCAGGCGTTATATCTGTATTCAGGAATTTTTTCCCGGCCGCCCCCGGGAACCTTACGGCTGCTTTTTCGACGAACGGATCACCAACTGTTACGGCTGGATCAACAACAAAAACGGCTGCCTGGTTTTGGGGGCGGCCCTGCCGCTGGCCGGGAACCAGTCCGCTGAAAGCACCCGGGCCCGTTTTGAGGCCGCCAAGGAGGCTTTGCGGCCTTTCGGCTACCGCTTTTACGGGGTTCCCCTCTTCGCGGAGGCGGCCCTGGTTTCCAGGCCCGCCTCCCTGGGGCAGATCAGCCTGGGCCAGGGCGAGGTCTTCCTGGTGGGCGAGGCCGCCGGTCTGGTCAGTCCCAGTTCCCTGGAGGGCATCAGCTACGCCCTGGAAAGCGCCCGCCATCTGGCCCGGGTTCTGAACCGCGACCCGGCCAGGGCCCAGCGGCAGTATTCCAGGTCCGTCGCCCCCCTGCGCCGGAAAATTTTTCTGCGCCTTTTGAAAGCTCCTTTCCTATATCGGCCCCTGCTCCGCCGCCTGGTCATGCGCAGCGGCCTGACCAGCCTCGGGGGAAGCTCCAGAACCGGCCCTTTCTGACGAACTGGAGCGCGCCTGTTTTAAAAAGCCAGGCCCTTCCGCCACCTAAGGGAAAAATCCCTATAGTGGAGGAAGGGCCTTATTTAGCGGGCCAAGCCGCCTGAAATCACGGGCTTGTCGGCGGAGCCCCCCGGTGGTCCGCGGCACGCGCCCGGCACGGACCGCTGCTTCCTTCCGGACCTGACGGGGTTAATGGGGGATCGTCACGCGAAGCCGAGGGGCCCCGCCCACAAGCCAGTTGCAATATACCCCGAAGCCCGGCAAAAATCAAGTTTTTTTCCCAGGCGGCGGCCATTCCCCAACGCTCTGTGGCACAGCTCTTGCTTCCATGGTCGGCAGGTTTGGGTCGCGACAGTTTTTTGACCGGCCGACAGCGGAGTGAGGTATATGATTTATGGTCAGCCCTTTCAACAGTCTTTTTGAAGGCAAAATCAACGTCCTGGGCGGCAGTCTGGGCCTGCGCCTGGCCCGTCACGACCTGTCGTCCACCAACCTGGCCAATATGGACACCCCGGGTTTTCGGGCCAAGCACTTGAAATTCGAGGAAGTCCTGGCCCAGCACCTGAGCGCCGGCCCCGGCGAGCTGGAAGCCGCCCGGACCGACCTCAGACATATCCCCACCAAAGACCCCGACCGGGCCTTTGCCCGGGCCGCTACGGCGGTCAAATACTCACCCTACGGCTGGGACGAATACGACGACGACATTCTGGATATCGACAAGGAAATGACGCTCCTGACCAAGAACCAGCTCGTCTACAACACTACGGTTCAGATGCTGGCCAAGTCTTTTGACGGCCTGAAATACGCCATCAGCGAAGGAAGTGGAGGCTAATTATTATGGATTTTCTCAACTCAATGGACATCAGCCAGTCGGGTCTCACTTCCCAGCGGCAGCGCATGAACCTGGTGGCCATGAATCTCAGCCACATGAACACCACCCGGACCCCTGACGGCGGCCCTTACCGCCGCAAGGTGCCCATCTTTGAAACCGCGTCTTATTTCAGCGGCGCCCGGGGCGCCCGGCCCCGTCTGGAGGGCGAACTGCAGGACTGTCAGGTGCGCGAGGTGATGGAAGACCGCCGGGACTTCAAGCTGGTCTTCGAGCCTTCCCACCCCGACGCTGACGAATTCGGCTATGTGCTGATGCCCAACATCAACGTGGTTCAGGAAATGGTGGACATGATCTCGGCCAAGCGCGGCTACGAGGCCAACATCACCGCCGCCGGCGCCGCCCAGGGCATGGCCGTGAAGTCCCTGGAACTGCTCCGTTAATATTTAGAGGAGGCCCTTATGTTGATCAGACCTCTGAAGCCGGTCTCCACCCCGGCCCTGGAAATGGCGCCTGCCAGCAAGGTCCAGGCCCAGCCGGGTTTTGCCGAGCATCTGAAGGCGTCGCTCATGACCGCCAATGCATTGCAGCATCAGTCCAGCACCGCCCAGCAGGAACTGGCCACCGGCCGCAACGGCAATATCCACGAAACCCTGATCGCCATGAACAAGGCCGATGTCTCTTTCCGCATGATCACCCAGGTCCGCAACAAGATCCTGCAAGCCTACCAGGAAGTCATGCGCATGCAGTAGCCGGCCCCGGCGTTGAGGCCGGCGAAATAATGGTTGCCATAAAGCGCGGTTTGTGGTAAAAACATAAATTCTTCGGGGCCCGGCCGGCCCCGAACCTGACGCCAGATACGGCCCCCCGGCCGAAAACAGATACCAGACAAGGGGAATGTCATGGCCTGCGTATGTGAAATTTGCGGCAAGCGCGCCCAGAACGGCAACAACGTCTCTCACGCCAACAACAAGACCAAAAAGCTCTGGCAGCCCAATCTCCAGACCGTCCGCCATCAGGAAGGCGGCCGGGTCAGCCGCATCCGGGTCTGCACCAGGTGCATAAAGAACGGCAAAGTGGTCAAACCCGGCCCGAGGCCCAAAGCCGAGTAGTTTTTAACGCCAGAGGCCTGATTTAAAGCGGCTCCGGGTCACCCGGGGCCGCTTTTCGCATTTCCGGGACAATAAATAAGGCGGCCGGGTTCCCCGCTTCCTGAATAAATTTTCGCCGGGGGGTCGCTTGTGGCTGTCCGCCAAATGGGCTATAATGGAGACGGTTTATGACGCTTGCCGGAGGTGAGCCATGGCCGATATTCTGGCCAACCTGACCCAGGTCATCAACAATTCGCCCCAACTGGGTTCGCTGCTGGGCGGGCAGATGGCCGCCGACGAAGTCGCCCGGCGGCAGGCCAGGATTGATGAAGCCCGGCGGCAGGAAGAAGTTTTGCGCGGCACGGTGCTGGCCCCGGAGGCTTCGGCCCTGGTCGACGAGCCCGACCCCGACGGGCAGGGAAGGGGCGAGACACGGCGCCAGCGCCTGGAGCGTCTGAAGCTGGAGCGGGAACGCTGTCTGGCCGCCGCCCGGGCGGCCCGGGCCCGGCGGGCCCAAAAGCGACGCCCCGGCGGATCGGAAAAAGCCCGCGCCGAAAGCCCGGACCAAAACCCGGTCGTCGATGTCCGCGTCTGAAAATCGCCGCCGCTTAGGGGCTGTCAAAAAAATAACCGACAGAACCTTAAAGATCTGAACAACAGTCAGGGAGCTGTTTTCTTGTCCAATCTGGCTATCAGTTATATGGTGCTTCTGCAACTGGGCCTCGAGGTCTTGCTGGCGGCGCTGCTGGTGGTGATTTTGCGCCGCACCCGGCGCCGCGACCAGGAAGATCCGGCCCGAATGCCGGATAATCTGAAGAATTCCATAGAAACTTTTCTGGCTGAATCGGAAAAGATCGCCGTCACTTTTGAGCAGAACCTGCGAGACAAGAAAAACCTCTCGGCCGATCTCATCCTGAAGCTCGACCGCCGCCTCTCCGACTATCAGGCTCTTTTGAAACAGACCGAGGCCGGCCTGGCCGCGGCCCAGAAAAAACTGGCTGAACTGAAAAATACTCAGGCCGCGCCCAAAGCGGCCCCGATTCCCGCCGCCTTTTCCGCCGCCGAAGGCAAGGCCAACCCGGCCGCCCCGGAAGTACGGGCCCTGGTGCTGCAAATGGCCAAAAAAGGCCACAGCCCCGAAGAAATAGCCACCAAGGCGCGCCTCCACCTGGGCGAAGTGGAGCTGATCATCGACCTGGAACGCCAATTCACCTTCTGACCGCTGCACCGCTTCCAGCAGTTCTAAAAGTAGCTTCCCATCTTCAAGTGCTCTGGTCGTAGCCGGGCAAAAAGGGCGATTTTTGCCCGGCCGGGGATGGATCGGCCGACCGAACCGGTCGCTCCGCTCCGTCGTCCTCTCCGGGGCGACCGGCTATTTTTATAATCGGGCGTACTTTGAGAATTACGTGCACCGCTTCAAAGACACTTGACTGGCTGAAAGGATGTGGTATATTCATCAGAGTAAATTTTTTGGGAGGCATCTTGGCTAGAGAAGATTTGATCAAACTGGAAGGCAAAGTGACCCAGACCCTGGGCGGCGGACATATGGAAGTGGAGACCGCCGAGGGCGTCAAAATCCGGGCCATGCTTTCGGGCCGGCTGAAGCGGTTTAAGATCAGGGTGCTCATGGGCGACCGGGTCGAGGTGGCCGTGTCGCCTTACGACCCCACTCACGGACTGATAACCTATCGCCTGAAATAACCCTTCCGTCGGATCCTGATATGTTGAAGCGGCCAGAAGTCCCGGCCTTACGGCGGGGTTTTTGGCTTTTTTATATTCGCTTGAGGCGCAAGGCGGCCGGAGGCCGATGGCGGACAGGAGATGTGAAGTGACCTACGCCCCCATTGTCGAAGAATTCCTGGAACTGGTGAAAATTGAATCCCACTGCCGCCGCGAGCGGGCTCTGGCCGACGCGGTCAAAACAAAACTGGAGGCCCTGGGCTTCACGGTGGAGGAAGACCAGGTCGGGGCCCTGATAGGCGGCGATACCGGCAACCTCATTGCCCGGCTGGAAGGGGACCCAGAACGGCCCCCGATTCTCTGGTCGGCCCATCTGGACCGGGTGGACAACCACGGCCATATTCAGCCCCGGATCGCGGACGGGGTCATCCGCAGCGACGGCAGTTCCATTCTGGGGGCCGACGATGTTTCCGGACTTTGCGCCATTCTCGATGGGCTGCGGCGGGTCCAGGCCGAAAAGATCCCCCACGGCGACCTGGAAGTCGTGTTTTCCGTGGCCGAGGAAGTGGGCCTGTTGGGCGCCCGTTACCTGGATTATTCCCGGATCAAATCCCGGACGGCCTATGTGGTCGACACCGGCGGTCCCTTGGGCTCCATCGTCAATCAGGCGCCGGCCCATTACGGGCTCAAGTTGAAGATTTACGGCCACAGCGCCCACGCCGGCATGGAGCCGGAAAATGGGCTCAGCGCCATCCGGGTGGGGGCCACGGCCCTGAGCCGGCTGCGGGAAGGGCGGCTCAGCCGCTGTACGACCTCCAATTTCGGGATTTTCCAGGCCGGGAAACAGGCCAACATCGTCTGCGACTACGCCGAGATCACCGGTGAAGCCCGCAGCACTTGCCCGCGGGAACTGGAGAACTATATCGAGGAAGTCAGGCTGCTCTTCACCAAGGTGGCCGATGAATTCGGGGCCCGGATGGAGATGGGGACCAATCTGGAATACCCCGCCTTCCGCGTTGACGAAAGCGAAGAGGTCGTTCGTCTGGCCGCCCTGGCCATGCGGCGCCTGGGCCTCAGCCCCCGGGTGATCCCCGGCGGCGGCGGCCTGGACGGCAATTATTTCAATGAACACGGCATTCAGGCCGTGGGCTTGTCCCCGGGTTACCAGAAGGTGCACAGCTCCGAGGAGGCCCAGCCGGTCGAGGATCTGGTTAAAATGGGGCGCCTGGTGACCGAGATAATGAGAGCCGCCGCCGGCGCTTAGAGGCAGGGCGGCCCGTCGGAGGAGGAAATCAGGGCGGCCGGGGCGGCTTGGATAAATTTTTTTTCAGGCCGAAAAATACCAGTCCTTGGAAGAGATATATAATAATCGCTAAATGTTGTATATTTATATATAATAATTGACGTTTAATTAAATAAATTCAGTTACTTTGTAAAAATTAATTCTTGACAAGTTTTGGGCTTTACTCTATTCTTGGCTTGAAGACGGAGGCCGGCTTCTCCAGATGAGCCCCGAAACCCGGCTTCGTTCAACTTGGCGCTATTAAGGTCAAGGGTTTGGGAAAGGCTGGCGGTCACGTCCTCCCCGGCGGCCGCCCCGCCTTCCTGATCCGCCCGGGCGGGTGCTTTCAAAATGGCGATTGGAGCCGCCCGGCTCGGGGCCTTGAGGCCCGGCGGGAAATTTAAAATTGTTTCCCTGGAAAATTCACCCTCGCCACCGCCGGGTCCTTTAAAGGGGATTGGGCCCGGCGGAAGGTGAAAGCGGCCTTAACCGGCCGGCTTGGAGTTTTTGAAGAAACAGTGCCTACCTGATCTTTTTTCAAAAATTTCCGGCGAAATCGCCTGAAGGGCCCAGCCATCAGGCATTAGGAAATAGACGAGCATCATCAACCCTTATCCGCCGCGACCAGCTTCCCAAGGGCGGTCGCGGCGCTTTTGTTAGTGACCGTCAGGTATTTTTGTTTTATTTTTTTCTACCAACAGGTCTGATTGCCGGACGGGGCCGGTCAACGCTTGGGCTTCAACTTACGGCTATGCTTCAAAATAAATAATTTGCACGTTTATTGCTTTATTTTCTCCGTCGGCGCGGCCGATCTGACTATAATGTTATTATTTTTTCCCGTCGGCTCGGCGGATCTGACTAAATGTTGTTATGGAGCTCGGCCGGGAGCTTCGCCTTTTGAGGCGGGCCGGGCCGATCGCGGCCCAACTTGAAACGGAAAGGGTAAGTGGATGGAACAGAATTATCTGGAAATAGCCAACAGCCTCTGGATGTGGCTGGCGTCCGGCGCGGCGGTGGCCATGGTCATGATCGAGGCCTTTGTCTTCGCCAAAAAATCCTACAGCACCGGGCTGGAGATCGGCCTGAGCCAGGAGCAGATGCGGGGCGCCGTCAAAAGCAGCGTCATCACCGCCATCGGTCCGGCTATTGTGGTCCTGAGCGCCATGATCGCCCTTCTGGTCTCCCTCGGCGGCCCCATATCCTGGATGCGCCTGTCCTTCATCGGCTCGGCCATGTATGAAATGATGGCGGCCAGCTTCGGGGCCAGCGCCGTGGGCGTGACCATTGGCTCCGACCCCATGACCGGCGTGGCTTTCGCCAGCGCGGTCTGGACCATGACCCTGGGTTCCCTGGGCTGGATTATCGTGGCCACGCTCAGCGCCGACAAAATGGACCGGGTTCAGAAGAAACTCTCCGGCAGCGACGCCAAACTCATGGGGGTGGTGGCCTCCGGCGCCATTTTGGCCGCCTTCGGGGCCACCAGCGCCGTTCACTTGACGGCCTTGAACAAAAACACGGTGGCCTGCATCGCCGGCGGCGTGGTCATGCTGGTTTTAAACCGCATCGCTGATTCCAGGAACATCAAGTGGCTCCGGGAATGGGCCCTTTTTTTCGCCCTTATCGGCGGCATGATGGCCGCCGTGCTCTGGCCTTTCTAAACCGCGCCCCGCAATGAAGTCAGGAGGATGGACTTATGAACGCCAACGAAATATATAATCAGCAGTATATCCCTTTTATCGTCAGGTGGGGCCGCCGCATAAACTGGACCGCCATGGCGCTCTGCTTCAGCCCGGCCCTGGTCCTGGCCTTTGTCTTTGACCTGGTGCCGCCGGTTTCGGCCCTCGCCACCGCCTTTGTGGCCATTGCCAGCGTGGTGGGCGTGCCCTGGTTTGTGGAACCGGTCTCCTATTTCCCGATCATCGGCGTGGCCGGCACCTATATGGCCTTTATCGCCGGCAACATCGGCAATCTGCGCATCCCCTGCGCCATGGTGGCCCAGAAGGTGGCCGGGGTGGAGCCGGGCACCAACGAAGGTTCCATCATCGCCACTTTGGGCATTGCCGTCTCCATCGTGGTCAACACTCTGATCCTGACCGCCGGGGTCATTGCCGGGGCCGCGGTTTTGCAGCGGCTGCCCCAGGAAGTGACCGCCGCCCTGCAGTTCCTGCTGCCGGCCCTTTTCGGGGCCATCTTCGCCCAGTTCGCGGCTCAGCGTCTGAAACTGTCGCCCCTAGTGCTGATCATCTGCATCGCCCTGGTTCTCCTGGGCAAGTCGGGCCTCATGCCCAGATGGTTCGGCTCGATTTCGACCCTTTTGGCGGTCGCGTTGAGCATCGGCCTCGCGGTGGTCATGTACAAGAAGGGCGTTTTGAAATAATAAGGAGGCTGATAAATGAGCGATATGTCCATCAAGCCGGCGATCCTGGACTGGATCGAGGCCCATCACCAGGCCTTTGACGATCTGTCCCTGGCCATCTGGGAAAAGCCGGAAATCGCTTTTCAGGAAAAGGAAGCCTGCCGACTGCAGATGAAGTTCATGAAAGAGCGGGGCTTCCGAGTCACCCAGAAAGGCCCGGGCGCGCCCACGGCCTTCATGGCCGAATGGGGTTCAGGCGGCCCGGTAATCGGCCTTCTGGGGGAATATGACGCCCTGGCCGGGCTTTCCCAGAAAGTGTCGGCCGGAAAAGAGCCGGTGATCGAAGGCGCCCCGGGGCACGGCTGCGGCCACAATCTTCTGGGCGTGGGCGCCCTCCAGGCCGCCTGCGCTGTCAAGGCCGTCTTTGAGAAACACGGTCTCAAGGGCACGGTCCGCTATTACGGCTGCCCGGCCGAGGAACAGTTGGTCGGGAAATCGGTCATGGCCCAGGACGGCTACTTTGAAGGCGCCGATGTCGCCCTGGCCTGGCACCCGTCGGATTTCAGCTGCGTCACCGGAAGCACCATGACCGCCATG
>JAISFR010000047.1 GCA_031263565.1 Candidatus Adiutrix sp.
TACACCCTCCGCCGCCCACCCCCCGGCTACCCGCCTGACCGGACAGTTCGTTTGCTTTTACTCCGGACATTTTAATCTGTTGACAACACCCTCAAAAAGACCTTTTTGTCAACGCAAAATAGAAATGTCCGGTTTTGCGCAAAATGAAAATGTCCGGTTAAGCTGGAGGGGCGGCATTCCCCGGTTGGCGCTTTCTCCGGGTTACCGGCAACCCGGACGCCAGCTTGGCCCGCTGGTCACGATGACTGCCAACTTTTCATGAACAGCCGTGAACGGTGACAGTTTTTATTTCCTGATTCCCAGATCAGTGTTATTATCATTTAAATCGCAGCGGCTTCCTCAGCCTGAAATCGGCTTGAAGCGTAAGCGGCTTTAGCAGACCTGCGGGCCAGGCCGGCGAGGCTGAGATTAAATTCGGCCTCCGGGCCCATCCCGCGTGAATCATTTGAAAATTCCTTGCCCAGAGGTCAGCCCCAATGAGAAAAACCTGTTTAAAAGCCTTTTTTCTGAGCATCTGGCCGCTCCTGCTCCTGAGCATTCTGCCGCCCCATCAGGCCTGGGCCCAGAAACAGGGACAAGCCGCCGTAGGCTCGGTGACCGTGACCCTGGCCCCTCCGGACTCTCTTTCTCCGGTTACAGGCCTGGAACCAGGGGCCGACGCCTACATAAAAAAGCTGGAACCCAAATTCAAACTCCAGGTCCTGGGGCTTTACGCCAAGCCCGCGGAATGGAAGAAATTCACCGCGGCCGCCGCGGCCGGACGGCCGGCGGCCATTCCCGGCTTCGCCATGATCTGCGTGCCCAGCAAAATGGCCACCAAAAGCTATGACAACAAAAAAGCGCGCCGGGAATTCAAACGTTATCTCAACTGGTTCACCGCGGCCGCCAACAACCGGCCGATGGCCGGGCTCCTGACCTCCCAGGGCAATAAAAAACTCAAGGAATATATGGGGGTTGACCTCGGCTTTAAATTCCGCACCGGGGAATTCACCAAAAAAATCTCGGAAAGCAGCAACTCCCTGACCCTGGGCGCCCTGGTCTCCTTTAACGTTTTCGGGCAGCCCTCGGAGGTCTATCTGACCGCCACCTCTCTTCAAATCGGGGACAAACTGGTTTTTCTGGCTTTCTTCGAACAGTCCGGGTCCCCGGAAAAGATGGCCGAAACCAGGGCCAAATCCCTGGCCTGGCGCGACGGCCTGTCCGGACTCAACGCCGGGCAATACCGAAAATAAAAAGAATGGCGCTTGAACGCTAAATACTGGATGACTTGAGGTATTTTGGAATTGAAAAATTGTTTGAATCCGGGCGCCCTGGCCTTGGCGGTCGGCTCTTCAGCCATGTGGGGGCTTTTGCCGGCCTACTGGAAACTTTTTTCCGATGTTCCGGCTTACGAGGTTTTAGCCCATCGCGCTTTCTGGTCCTTTATTTTTATGGCCTTTATGGTCACGATGACCGGGCGGGGGGCGGCCCTCCGGCAGGAAGTGCGCGTTCTGGCGGCCCGGCGCCGGAAAATCGTTTTTCTCGTGGCCGGGGCCATCATCGTCTGTTTCAACTGGCTGACCTACATCTGGGCGGTAAATCACGACCGGGTGGTGGAGAGCAGTCTGGGCTATTATATAAGCCCGTTGTTGAATGTCCTGACCGGGGTGATTCTCCTGCGCGAACGCCTCTCGCTGTGGCAATTTCTGGCCGTGCTGTTGGCCGCGGCCGGGGTTCTGCATTTGACGGTCAATTATGGTTCCCTGCCCCTGGTGTCCCTCTTCCTGGCCGGCAGCATCACAGTCTACCATTTGTGCAAAAAAATCACCGGACTTTCCGCAATCAGCGGCATGACCCTGGAAACCGCCCTCATTGCCCCCGCGGCCTTAATTTTTATAGCCTATCTGCAAATCAGCGGCCAGGGCCGGCCAATAGCCTGGTCGCCCTCCTTTCTGCCGCTGGCCGGAACCGGGGCGGTGACGGCCATCCCCATGATAATGTTCGCTTACAGCATCAACCGGCTGCCGCTGACCATCATCGGCCTGAGCACGTACGTCAGCCCCACCATCATGCTGCTTTTAGGGGTCTTTGTTTACCGGGAGACCTTCACCCGGGCCCATTTTATCGCCTTTGGGCTCATCTGGGGCGGCCTTTTGCTTTTCAGCCTGGCCAAGAGCCCTCCGCTGGCCGCTCTGGAGCGGCGCCTGGGGCGGGCCTGGGGGCGAAATCGATAGTTTGGAGCTTAATCGAATAATCTTGCATTGGGCCGTTTTCTGGGTTACACTGCTAACAGGGTTTTTAATGGTCAAGCCTCAGAGATGCCGCCGGACTGAAGAAACGGCCTTTTTGAGGAAAATAACTAAAGATTTTTCATTTCTGGGAGGTCCTGACTATGAAGAAGTATGTATGCGTGGTTTGCGGCTATGAATACGATCCGGCGGTGGGCGATCCCGACAGCGGCATCGCTCCGGGCACCGCCTTCGACGACATCCCCGGCGACTGGGTCTGCCCGGTCTGCGGCGCCACCAAGGACCAGTTTGAGCCTGCCTGAAACGTTCTCAAAAACGGACCAGTCCCGCGTCCAGCGATTCCAAGGAGATGCGCTTATGATTTTCCCTTTCAACGCCGGCGAGGTTTTCAAAATTGCCCTCACCATTGAGGACAACGGGCGCCTTTTTTACGAAAAAGCCGCGTCCAAAGCCTTTTCCGAAGACCTCAGCCAGTTTTTCAAAGCTCTGGGGACTGAGGAACTGTCGCACAAGGCCGTCTTCACGGCCCTGATGAAGAAACTGCCTCCGGCCACCACCGCCGCCACGGTCTGGGACCCGGACAATGATCTTGACAAATATCTCAAGGCCATGGCCGATCAGCATGTCTTCAACCAGAAGCCGGCCGCTATTGAGGATAAGCTCTCAAAAATCAGCGCTCCGGCCGAGGCCATTAAAATGGCCATGGGCTTTGAAAAAGACACCATCGTCTTTTTCCTGGAACTGCAGTCGGTCACCGACGATCAGGAAAGCCGAAACGAGATCGCCAAACTGCTCAACGAGGAGCGTAAACACCTGGCCAGGTTGACCGACAAACTGCAGCGGCTGGCTGCTTGAGCGGAGTCCAGCCGCCCCTGTTTCTTTCGGGATCAGAGCAAGAAACCAGGACGGGGCCCCGGGCCCCCACCTGGTTTTGTTAATTTTCACGGAGATATGTAACTATGGAAACAGTCAAAGTATTGGACAACGTCTATTGGGTAGGCGCCCTTGATTGCGATATTCGGGATTTTCACGGCTATCGCACCAGCGACGGCAGCACCTACAACGCCTACCTGATAATTGACGAAAAAATAACCCTGATCGACACGGTCAAAGCCCCCTTTGTGCCGGAACTGCTGGCCCGCATTTCCGAAATAGTGGACCCTAAAAAAATCGATCAGGTGGTGTCCAACCACGCCGAATTCGACCACTCCAGCGGCCTGCCGCAGGTCATGGCCCAGATCGGGGCGGACAAGCCGGTCTACAGCAGCAAAATGGGCGAAAAGGCGCTCAAGGCCCAGATGCCCGACTGCCGCGCCCTGAATTTCAAGACCGTCGGCAGCGGCGACAGCCTGTCTCTGGGCCGGCTCAGCCTAAAGTTCCTGGAAACCCGCATGGTCCACTGGCCGGACAGCATGTTCAGCTTCTGCCCCGAACTGGGGATTCTCTTCTCCCAGGACGCCTTCGGCATGCATCTGGCCACCTCCCGCCGCTTTGACGACGAAGTGGGCCGCAATGTCTGGGGCTATGAGGCCCTGAAATATTACGCCAACATTCTCACCCCCTATTCCGGGGTCATCGACAAGCTGCTGCAGGCCGTCGCCTCCAGCGGCCTGATGAATCAGGTCAAAATCATCTGCCCGGACCACGGCATCATCTGGCGTTCCAATCCCGGCGAAATCGTAGGGCTCTACCAGAAGTGGGTCAAGCAGACGCCCACCCGCAAAGCGGTGCTGGTCTACGATTCCATGTGGAAATCGACCGAAAAAATGGCCCTGGAATTAAGCGGAACCCTCAGCGGCCAAGGCGTCCTGGTCAAGCTGATGAACATGAAATACAACCACCGCAGCGACGTGGTCACTGAAATATTCAATGCCGGGGCCGTGCTGGTGGGCTCCCCGACCATCAATAACGATGTCTACCCCACCGTGGCCGAGGTCATGGCTTACATGCGGGGCCTGAAATTCATGAACAAGATCGGGGCAGCCTTCGGTTCCTACGGCTGGAGCGGCGAGGCGCCCAAAATTGTTCAGACCCAATTGGCCGGCATGAAATATCAAATGGTCTCCCCGGAGCTTCGCGTCCAGTGGCTGCCGGACGAAAGCGCCCTGCCCCCCATCCGGGATCTGGCCCGGGCCGTGGCCGACGCCCTGCCCCGGGAACCGGTCGGCGCTGATTTCGGTCTCTGAGCCGGAACCCGTTTCAGAATCGAGAACTTTGGAGCCGCCGCCTTTTTACGGGCGGCGGCTTTATTTGCCCCGACAGCGGCAGGGCTCACCAGGGCCGGTAGAGTCGAGATGTGGCGCGGTGGCCGTGGCTCCGTTTCCACATCCCGCTCGTCGGTAGGGTCGAAGACTGGCGCGCCGGTCCCATTCGGACCACGTTTCCAGTCCCCGCCACGTCGCAACGCAGCATGCGGATTTCCCGCACTGCGCGCACCCATCTGCTTCGCCTCAAGGCTTATGAGACCTATCACGATGAGGCTGCTTTCAATCCGTTGTACCGAACTCGATAGCCGTTGAACAGCCCTAAAGTATCGTACACCCAAGACCTACTCCACCGCGTCCATCCGAAGCCCTTTTGTTTCCGAGACTGCGCCAAATGGCGTCTGACCTTCTTCTCTCGAAACGCCAGGACGGTTCAGCCTTCGCCTTGACGTATATTCTCCTCCTCAGGTCCTGCAACTCTATGGACGCCTTTATCATCTCG
>JAISFR010000124.1 GCA_031263565.1 Candidatus Adiutrix sp.
CAAAACAAAGGCCGAGAGCAATGTCTGGTTTCGAGATGTCGAGCAGCCATTCCTCTCCCGTTGCTTTTCCCTTTCCCTTGGTCATTAATCATTTACCCATAATTTTTATCTACACCCGACCGGCCGGGGCGGCTTGACTTATGGAGGGGAGTGAATTATTCTGGGGCCTGGACTTGCTGGTTATTTGAGCGTTCGTCAGGGCGGGCGCCAGTATGATGTTCGTAAATGTTCTGACAGGAGGCATTTTATGGTGAAGGTTAAAGTCGGCATCAACGGATTCGGCCGCATTGGCCGCCAGGTTTTGAAGGCCATGCTGGAAAGGCACCCCGAGGCCATGGAAGTGGTGGCCGTCAATGATCTGGGCGACGCCAAAATGAGCGCCCACCTTTTCAAATATGACTCCAACTACGGCCGCTTCAACGGCCAGGTGGAAGTCAGGGGCGACAGTTTTTTCATCAACGGCGGCGAGGTCAAAAATTTCGCCTTCCGCGACCCCAAGGAAATCCCCTGGAAGTCGGTGGGCGCGGAACTGGTCATCGAATCCACCGGCCTCTTCACCGACGCCGTCAAAGCCAGGGCCCATATCGAGGGCGGCGGGGCCAGGCGGGTCATCATCTCGGCCCCGGCCAAAAATGAAGACGCCACCTTTGTCTGCGGCGTCAACCACAACACCTACGACCCGGCCAGGCACTATGTGGTCTCCAACGCCTCCTGCACCACCAACGGCCTGGCCCCGCCGGCCATGACCGTCCATAAGGCCTTCGGAATAGAAAAGGCCATGATGACCACCATCCACAGCTACACCAACGACCAGCGCATCCTGGACATGCCCCACGCCGACGTGCGCCGGGCCCGGGCCGCCGCCCTGAACATCATCCCGACCAGCACCGGCGCGGCCAAGGCCATCGGCCTGGTCATGCCCGAGCTGAAGGGCAAGTTCGACGGCTATTCCCTTAGGGTGCCGACCCCCACGGTTTCGGTCATCGACCTGGTGGCCGAGCTGGCCAAAGAAACCGACAGCGACGGGCTCAAGGCCGCGCTTAAGAAAGGCGCCGAAGGCGAACTGAAGGGCATCATGGGCTACGACGAGGAAGGCCTGGTCTCGATGGACTACAAGGGCTGCCCCCTGTCCTCCATTGTCGACGCCCCCTTCTGCCAGGTGCTGGGCGGCCGGATGGCCAAGATCGTGGCCTGGTACGACAATGAATGGGGTTATTCCTGCCGGGTCAGCGACCTGGCGGACCACATGATCAAAAAGGGTCTTTAAAGTTTAGACCTGCCGTTCTGCTAAACGGAACACGGTGAAAATCCGTGGCGGTCCCGCCGCTGTAACCGGGGACCTGGCTTTCCAGGCGACAGGCCACTGCCCGATTTGAAGTCGGGCGGGAAGGCCGGGAAGCCCGGGCTGATCCGGCTAGCCAGAAGACGCAGCAGAACTGTCGCCCAGCGAGGACTCCGATGGCAAAGGTTGTTCCGGCCGGTGAAGGCGTGCGCTTTCACCGGCCGGGGCCGTTTCAGGCCCCTCGCGCCTGTTCTCATTTATTGAAAGGTTGAGGTTCGAAAAATGAATTATGAAGAACAATTGCGGGAACACCTGAAACAGATCGGGCCCATCAACCGGGCCCTGGCCGATTATGCCCGGGAGCGCGAGGATGCCCTGGCCAAACCGCGCCGGACCCTGGGCCGCCTGGAGGACTGCGCCGTGAGGCTGGCGGCCATCCAGAACCGCCGCCGCCCGGGTTACGAGCACCGGCTGATCGTGGTCTGCGCGGCCGACCACGGGGTGGTCGAGGAAGGGGTCAGCCCCTATCCGCAAGACGTCACCCGGCAGCAGATTGCCAACTTTTCCCAGGGCGGAGGCACCATCACCGTGCTGGGCCGGCACGCCCGGGCCAAAGTGCTTCTGGCCGATGTGGGGGTCAATTACGATTTTCCGGAAAACCCCGGCATTCTCGATTGCAAGATCGCCTACGGCACCCGGAACATGGCCAAGGGCCCGGCCATGAGCCGGGAGGAAGCCCTGAGAAGCATCCTGGCCGGCATCGATATCGTGCTGAACGAGCCGGCCGTGGAACTGGCCGCCGCCGGGGAGATGGGCATCGGCAACACCACGCCCTCTTCGGCCATCTGCTCGCTCCTGACGGGTCTGACCCCGGAAGAGGCCACGGGCGTCGGCTCGGGGCTGGACCCGGCCAAACTGGCCCACAAGGCCGAGGTCATCCGGCGTTCGATTGAGATCAATAAACCCGACCCCGATGACGCCATCGACGTCCTGGCCAAGATCGGCGGCCTGGAAATCGGGGCCATGTGCGGGGTCTACCTGGGGGCGGCCATGCGGCGCTCGGCGGTGATCATCGACGGCTTCATCGCCGGGGCGGCGGCCCTTCTGGCCGCGAAGCTGGCCCCGGCCCTTCGGGACTACTTTTTCGCCGGCCACTGTTCCAGGGAAAAAGCCCACCGGGCCACCCTGGAATACCTGGGCCTCGAGCCCCTGCTGGATCTGGGCCTGTGGCTGGGGGAAGGCAGCGGCGCGGCGGTCTCCATGTTCATTCTGGAATGCGCGGCCGCCCATTTCAATGAAATGCGCACCCTGGAAGAAGCCATGGTCTGCGACACCCTCGAACAGGAGAAAGCCAAGGCCAGCCGGAAAGACAAATAGCCGGTCGCCCCGGAGAGGGCGATGACAGAAGCCTTGACATCAAAAAGAAAAGACGTTAATAATAAGCAAATCCGCCCGGATGGTGGAATTGGTAGACACAAGGGACTTAAAATCCCTCAACCGCAAGGTTGTGCCGGTTCAAGTCCGGCTCCGGGTACCAGATGAATAATCGGACCACCCCTTCAAGGGGTGGTTTGGAAGAGGCCCCCTATAAGGGGGCTTTGATACTTGCCACGCCTAAAGGCGCATTTAATGGTTTCGCCAGCGGCGGGAACCGTTCGTCAGCGGCCGGCCATGGCTTTATGCGCCATGTCTTCATAACGCAAGGCCTGGTAAAGGGAATCCAGGGCGGACAGACGGGAACTGTCGGCGGCATTGATGGCCGACAAGTCAGTGCCGAATTATCCCTCGAATATCTTCTCGCAAATAGCCATACATCACTTTCCGCCGGTACTTCGGGATAAAGACTATGTGGTAGATGCAGTTCCCTTTACGGGTATAGTATCAACGTGGCCAATCAACAGCAGCTGAGACTGTCGTCATCACTTGGCTTAACGGAGAGCAACAATGCGGGAATGTATGGATGTGGACGCGGTCGTCGCCAGGTTAAAGCGTATTGAAGGGCAGATTCGCGGCATTATGGGCATGGTGGAGAAGGATATACCCTGCGAGGATATTCTGATTCAAATCGGGGCGGCCAAGTCCGCCCTGCACAAAACCGGACAGGTCATTCTGGAAGGCCATTTGCATCATTGCGTCTTAACCGGGATCGCCAATGGCGATTCGGAAAATACCCTTAAAAAATTGGCTAAAGCTGTCGAACAGTTTTCCAGGATGACCTGACGGCCCGGCGGTCAAAAGCCCGGGGCCGATGGCTGGCCCAGGGGCCGCCCAGCCGCGTTTTTGCCTTTAAAAACCCTTGATTCAAAAAAATCAGGCCGGCCTTAATTGCTTATTGACATCAGTTTTCAATTATTATACCCTTAAGGGGTAATGGGTATAATTGAAGTCAAAACATAAGCAGCCGGTCAGGCGAAATAGCCGCCCGGAAATCAGGCCTGAGCCCGTCCCCTGGAGGCAGCCATGGAAAGCATCAAGCAATGGCTTTCAGATGAAGAGAAAAGATCAATGGTTTTCAGCGGCATCTCGGCTGTAGCCCTGCTGCTCAGCTTTATCGAGTGGCCCGGAAATCCGCCCTTCGACCCGGCCTGGACAGCCGTTATCTTGTGCGGCTGGCCCATACTTAAAGGCGCGGCGATCGGGCTGGCAACCAGTTTCGATGTCAAGGCCGACGTGCTGGTGGCCATGGCCTTGATCGCGGCCCTATTTATCGGGGAAATATTCGCGGCCGGCGAGGTGGCCTTTATTATGTCGCTTGGCTCCCTTCTCGAGGAGCGGACCGTGCGCAAGGCCAGGGAAGGCCTTGAAAAGCTGGTTAATCTGACCCCCGCCACAGCCAGGGTGCTGCGAGGCTCGGAAGAGATGATTGTTCCGGCCGGGGAGGTCAAGGTCGACGACCTTTTGAGAGTCCTGCCGGGAGAAATAATTCCGGTGGACGGCCTTATAACTTTTGGCCAGACGGCTGTCGACCAGTCCCTGATGACCGGGGAGTCCCTGCCGGTGGATAAAGACGCGGGCGATGAAGTTTTCAGCGGAACCGTCAACCAGTATGGCGCTTTTGATTTTAAAGCGGTTAAAGTGGGGGAAGACAGTTCCCTTCAAAGGATGATCAGGCTGGTGGAGTCGGCCGAAGCCTCCAAGACCCCCATCGTCCGGATAATGGATCGCTGGGCCGCCTGGATCGTGGGCCTGGCCCTGACCACGGCTTTGATTACCTGGGGGCTGACCGGCGAGATCATCCGGGCCGTGACCATTTTGGTCGTTTTTTGCCCCTGCGCCCTGGTGCTGTCCACTCCGACGGCCATTATGGCCGGAATCGGCAACGCCACCCGCTTCGGAATCCTCATCTCGTCCGGCGATGCCCTGGAGCGGCTGGCCAAGGTACTGGTGGTGGCCTTCGACAAAACCGGCACCCTGACCTATGGCCAACCTGAGGTCACTTCCGTGGAGACTTTCGGCGATTTATCGGCCAAAGAGCTGCTGGCCCTGGCCGCGACGGTCGAGCAACGCTCCGAACATCCGTTGGGACGGGCCGTTATTCGCCATGCCCGGACGCAAGGGGTCAGGGCGGCGGACCTGGAGGACTTCAATCTTATCCCCGGCCGGGGGCTTAAAGTGAAAAGCGGGGGCCATGAAATCATTGGCGGAAGCGCTCAATTAATGAACGAGGCCGGTCTGACCATATCTGCCGGCCTGGCGGCGGCGGTCCAAAAACAGCGCGAAGAAGGCCGGGCCATTATTTACATCGGCCGCGACCAGGCCGCCGTGGGCTTCATCGCCCTGGCCGATACTTTGCGGCCGGACGCCAGAGCCACAGTCAAAGGAATTGAAGCCGAAGGGGTTCGCACCATACTTCTGACCGGCGATCATATCGAGGCGGCCAGGCGCATCGCCGCCGAGGCCGGAATTGAAGATGTCCGGGCTGAATTGCTTCCTGAAGACAAAGTTGGAATTATCAGGGATGATTTGCAAAAAAACAGATGGGAAAAAACTTTGATGGTCGGTGACGGGCTCAATGATGCGCCGGCCTTGAAAGCGGCTTATGTGGGGCTGGCCATGGGCGGAGCCGGCAGCGGCATGGCCGTTGACGCCGCTGACGGAGTTTTGGTGCGCGACGACTTGAAGCGCCTGCCCCACCTGTTGAGACTGGCCCGAAAGACGGCCAAAACCATAAAGGTGAATATCGCTTTATCCATGGTTCTGAACCTGATCACGGTAATTCTGGCCGCCGCCGGCCTGCTGGGGCCGGTGCTGGGCGCTCTGGCCCACAACGCCGGCGCCTTTCTGATCGTTTTCAACTCGGCCAGACTGCTCAACAGCCAAGACAGCACGGTTATTGACGATCCGAAGGACAGTCAAAAAGGGGCCTCCGAGCAACTTTTAAAGACCGGTGTCTCATGATAAGATATCAGAGCGATCTGGCGGCTTGGGCCCGGACGACGCTCAAGCCCGGACGCCCCGGGCGGCGCGGAATGGCGCCGGCCGGCAAGCAGCCGCCTGGTCGCCCAAGTTCCAGCGAGCCGTCAGCCGGCACCTGTTTATACAAGTGCCTGGGGTCAGGAGAATCAGATGGTCACCCGCCAAGCGGAAAACAATCAGCCGGGGAGCGAGGCCAACGGCCGGAAATCCTTCGGCGTCAGCGGCCGCTATGAACTGAGCCCCCTGCAGAGACGCCGCAAGATCCGTCTGGAGCGGGGGGCTATCCTGGGGGCCGGCCTGGGGCTTCTGATCCTGACCCTGGTTCAGCGGAAGATCATCGACCTGGGCCTGAGCGACAGCCAGGGCCTGGTGGCCCTGGTCTCCATCAATGTCTCGGTTCTTTTGACCACCCTTTTGATGCTGCTGATTCTCAGGCAACTGTACCGCATTTTTTTCGAGCGGCACGGCTATGGCTCGCTCCAGACCAAGATGGTGGTGGCCTTTATCTGTCTGTCGCTTTTGCCCACCATCCTGATTTTCTATTATTCCTACCGTCAGTTGGTTCGCGGGCATGACCTGTGGTTCAGCCCCCAGATAGAAGAGGCCCTGCGCGATTCCCTGGACCTGACCGAGGCCGTGCTGAGCATGGACAACCGCTTTCTGACCGGCTTCGGGGGCGATATCCTCGACGAGTACGGTCAGTTGAAGCAGCCGCCGGAGACTAAACGCCTCCATGATTTTCTGGAACACAGCCGCCGCCGTTTTCGCCTGGCCATCGTGGAATTTTACAATCCTGACGGCCGTCTGCAGGCCCGGGCCGGCGACGAGGACCTGCCCCCCATTTATCACGAATGGTTCGAACGGCAGCTCAATTCCGGCCCGCCCTGGAACAGCACCGTGGAAACCGCCTCCGGCGACCTGACCCGCCTGGTCTGGCCCATTTTCCCGCCCAGCACCCAGGAAGATGCGACCCCCCGGGGCTTTCTGGTGGTCGGCCGCCTGACCCTGGCCCCCATCCGCTCCCAGATGGAAGACGTCCGCCACGCCCTGACGGGTTATCAGGATGCCCTGAGGGTCCAGCGACCCTTCCGGGTCACCCAGTTGACCGCCCTGACGGCCATGGCCGTGCTGACGGTCTTCATCTCCGTCTGGATAGGCGCCCATCTGGCCCGTTCCCTGGCCCGTCCGGTGCTGGATCTGGTGGACGGCACCAAACGGGTGGCCGCCGGCGACCTGGATTTTCGCCTTCGTCCGCAGGGCCGCAGCGGGGAATTCGCCGAACTGGTCAGTTCCTTCAACCAGATGACCAGGGAATTGAAGGAAATGTATGCCGAGCTGGACCGCCGCCGCCGCTTTGTGGAAACCGTCTTGCGAAAAGTCTCCACCGGGGTGGTCATTCTGGAAAGCGACGGCCGGCCCAGGAACATCAATCAGGCGGCCAGGGACATTCTGGCCGGCCAAAGCGCTTCCGGGGAATCGGAAGCCAGCGGTTCCGATGCCCGGACCGGACCGGCTCTGCCCCAGCCCCTGGCCGCCCTGGCCGACGAAATCCTCAAAGCCCCCCACCCGGCCCGCCGCCTGACCGAACGCCACGTCGTTCTCAATGTGGGCGAAGCCCGTTTGAGCCTGAAGGTCGGCCTGGCCCCCCTGAGAAACGAGGAAGGCCACGAAATCGGCTGGCTGATGACCTTCGACGACCTGACCGAACTGGAAAAGGCCCAGCGTCTGGCCGCCTGGCGGGAAGTGGCCCGGCGCATCGCCCACGATGTCAAAAACCCCCTGACCCCTATTCAACTTTCCGCCCAGCGTCTGCGCCGCCGTTTTCTGGACCGGCTGGCGGGCGAAAGCGACGGGGCGGTTTTTGAGGAATGCACCTCGGTCATCATCCGTCAGGTGGACGAGATGAAAAAACTGGTGGATGAATTCTCCAGTTTCGCCCGCCTTCCGGAAATCAAGCCCCGGCCCGGCGACTTTGCCGCCTTTCTGGAAGAGAGTCTGACCCTTTTTCGCCAGGCTCACAAAAAAGTGGCCTTCCATCTGGAAATCAAAGACCAGCCGCCGGTCTTCCCCTTTGACCCCGAACAGATGCGGCGGGTGCTGACCAATATCCTGGACAACGCGGTGGCGGCCATGAACGGGGAAGGCCAGGTTTTTCTGACTTTGGAACTGGACGAAATGGCCGGCCTGCGCCTGAGCATTGCCGACACCGGCCCGGGCCTGCCCCCGGAAATCCGCGACCGCCTTTTTGACCCGCACGTCAGTACCAAGGAAAACGGCCAGGGTCTGGGCCTGGCCATTGTCCGCACCATTGTGGCCGACCACGGCGGTTTCATCAAAGCCAAGTCCCGGCCGGAAACCGGGGCCAAATTCATCATCGAACTGCCGCTGCGGGTTTAGAAAAGGAGCCGCCCATGTATCTGGCTACGAGCGCTGAAATGAAAGCCCTGGACCGCCTCGCCATCGAGCGTTTCGGCCTGCCAGGCATTGTGCTGATGGAAAACGCGGCCCGGTCTGTTTTCAGGGCCGCCCTGGATTTCTGGCCCGACTGGCCGGCCTCGCCCCGGGTCATGATTCTGGCCGGCCCCGGCCAGAACGGCGGGGACGGCTGGGTCCTGGCCCGCCTTTTTTCCGCCGCCGGTTTCCAGGTTCAGGGTTTTCTGGTCAAGCCGGCCGGCAGGGAAGTCACGGGCGAGGCGGCCGTCAACCTGGCCGTGGCCCAAAAAATGGGGCTGGATATCAGCAAGGTGGCCGGCGAGAGCCAACTGCCGGACTTCGGCCGGGCCGACCTGATCGTCGACGCCCTTTTCGGCACCGGCCTGGGCCGCCGTCTCAGCGGCCCGGCGGCCCTGGCGCTGAAAAGCGCCGGGGAGGCCAAAGCCGCCCGGGGCCCGCGGCTGCGGGTGCTGGCCGTGGATCTGCCTTCCGGCCTTTCCGGCGACAGCGGCGAACTGTGGGGCCCGCCTTTGCCGGCCGATCTGACGGTCACCCTGGGCGCGCCCAAAGTGGGGCTCTACCTTCGGGAGGGCCCGGCTCTCTCCGGGCGAATAGTGGTGGGCGACATTGGCCTGACCCCGCAGATGCTGGCCCAGGCCCCACCCCGGGGGCGGCTCTCGGACCCGGAGGAACTGCGCCCCTTTCTCCCGGAACGGCCGCTGGACGGCCATAAGGGCTCCTTCGGCCATGTGCTCCTGGCCGGCGGCGCCCGGGGCAAAACCGGGGCCCTGGTCCTGGCCGCCCGGGGCGCGGCCCGCAGCGGCGCGGCCCTGGTCACCGCCCTGCATCCGGCCTCCCTGGGCCCTGTCTACGAGGAGAAGCTGACCGAAGCCATGACTCTGGAACTGCCGGAAGACGAGCCCGGCGAGCTGTCGGCCGAAGCCGGCGATCTCATTCTGGACTATTTTTCCGAACGTCAGGCCCTGGCCCTGGGGCCTGGCCTGGGCCTGGGCGAAGGCGCGGCCCAAACGGTGCTGAAGGTGGTCAAGGGTTCCCGCTGGCCCCTGGTCCTGGACGCCGATGCCCTGACTCATCTGGCCGGCCAGTTGAAAATCCTCAAGCCCCTGAAAAATCTGGTGCTGACCCCGCACCCCGGCGAGGCCGCCCGCCTTCTCGCCAGCAGCGCCCAGATGATCCAGAGCGACCGCCTGGGGGCGGCCCGGGAAATGGCCGAACTCAGCGGAGCGGTGGTGCTGCTGAAAGGCCGCCACAGTCTGATAGTCGAGCCCGGGGGCCGCTTCTTCCTGAACCCCAACGGCGGGCCCCATCTGGCCGTGGGCGGCAGCGGCGATCTCCTGACCGGCCTTCTGGCCGGCCTCCTGGCCCAAGGGGCGCCGGCCTTTGAAGGCGCGGCCCTGGCGGCCTGGGTCCACGGCCGGGCCGGCGATATCTGCGCCGAGGAACTGGGCCCCTGCGGCCTGACCCCCGACGATGTGGCCCGGCGTCTGCCCCGGGTCTGGCGCGAATTGAGAGGCTCCTGAAGCCGCCAACCGGCCCCGGCCAGGCTTTCCCCTTGGGAACCAAAGCTCAGGCGTAAGGGATTGAATTACTGAACGGAGGGATATAAAATGCAGACAGTCTTCAGGTTTTGCGAGGAGTGCTGCAAGGGTTTCCCCTCAGGCTCGCTATACAACGGCACTCGTAACCTACCCATATGGAGGGTGCCGCATGGATTACCAAGTAGCCGATCTGAGTCTGGCCGAATGGGGCCGCAAGGAAATCAAAATCGCCGAAACCGAAATGCCGGGCCTGATGGCCCTGAGGCGTAAGTACGGCGCGGAAAAACCCCTGAAAGGGGCCCGGGTGGCCGGGTCGCTGCACATGACCATCCAGACGGCGGTGCTGATTGAAACCCTGGCCGCCCTGGGCGCTGAAGTGCGCTGGGCCTCATGCAACATCTTCTCCACCCAGGACCACGCCGCCGCGGCCATGGCCGAGGCCGGGCATCCGGTCTTTGCTTTCAAAGGTGAGAGCCTGGAGGACTATTGGGAATTCTCCCATAAAATTTTCGACTGGCCGCCGGACCGGCCGGCCAACATGATTCTCGACGACGGGGGCGACGCCACGCTGCTGATCACCCTCGGCGCCCGGGCCGAAAAAGACCCCTCGCTTCTGGAGAAGCCCGACAGCGAAGAGGCCGCCGTGCTCTTCGCCGCCATCAAGCGCCGTCTGGGCCAGGATCCCCTCTGGTACTCCACCCGCTTAAAATCCATTCGGGGGGTGACCGAAGAGACCACCACCGGGGTACACCGCCTCTATCAGATGGCGGAACAGGGCGCCCTGCCCTTTCCGGCAATCAATATCAACGACTCGGTGACCAAAAGCAAGTTCGACAACCTCTACGGCTGCCGGGAAAGCCTGGTGGACGGCCTCAAGCGGGCCACCGACGTCATGGTGGCCGGCAAGGTCGCCGTCATTCTGGGCTATGGCGACGTGGGCAAAGGCTGCACCCAGAGCCTGCGCGGCCTGGGGGCCACAGTCTGGGTGACTGAGATCGATCCCATCTGCGCCCTCCAGGCGGCCATGGAAGGTTACCGGGTGGTGCGCATGGACGAAGTCGCCCCCCTGGCCGACATCTTCGTCACCTGCACCGGCAACGTCAACGTCATCAGCCATGAACACATGAAAGCCATGCGCGATCAGGCCATTGTCTGCAACATCGGCCATTTCGACAGCGAAATCGAAGTGGCCGCCCTCCGCGCCTATCCGTGGGAAAACATCAAGCCGCAGGTGGATCAGGTCGTCTTTCCCGACGGCAAGCGCATTATCCTTCTGGCTGAAGGGCGCCTGGTCAATCTGGGCTGCGCCACCGGCCACCCCAGCTTTGTGATGAGCAACAGCTTCACCAACCAGGTGCTGGGGCAGATGGAACTCTATAACGGCGGCGACCGTTACCGGAACCGGGTTTATGTGCTGCCCAAGCATCTGGACGAAACCGTGGCCCGGCTTCACCTCGACCGCATCGGCGCCCAACTGACCACCCTGACCGAAAAGCAGGCCGCCTACATCGGCGTCAAGGTCCAGGGACCCTATAAGCCGGATCACTATCGCTATTAAAGCCCGACCGGCGACCTTCCCCAGACCCCGGGCTTGTATGGACAATGCCCCCGCTCCCCGTGGAGCGGGGTTTTCTTTTGGCCGCCGGCGTCACCGCTCAAGGCTTCTTCAGGGGCCACTGTTCAGGCGGCAGGCCGTTGAGAATGGACAGTTCCCAGGCATGAGCCAGGAGAGTTCCGACCACGGCTTCTTTCTTTTCCAGCAAACGGCCCCGGGGGCCGGTGATGCTGATTGAGGCGTTGGCCTCGCCGTGCTGGTTTAAGATCGGCACAGCCACACAGTAAAGGCCTTCAAAAGTTTCCCCGTCATTGATGGCGTAACCCTGACGCCTGACCCTTTTGATCTCCCTGACCAGGGCGGACGGGTTGCGCAGACTCCGGGGCGTGAAACGCTCGAAAGCCAGCCGGCTTAAAATCAGTTCCCGCTGGCTTTCACCGGAAAAGGCCAGAATGGCCTTGCCCATACCGGAGGCGTGGAAGCTGACCTCGGAGCCCAGATTCATGTCGAAACGCACGTAAGGATCGGGCACGGAGTCGATCTTGTCAATGCAGACGGCCTTGGCCGGCTCCACCCGCAGGGCCATATGGGCCACTTCCTGAAAAAGATGGGACAGTTTTTTCAAATAGGGTTTGATCAGTTCCCGCAGGCCGCCCCGGTCTATTTCCCGGCTGCCGATCTGGAACATCTTGACGGTATTGAAATAACGGTGGTCAACCAGGCTCTGCGCGACAAAAGCACGGTCTTTCAAGGTTTTGAGCAGACGGTACATGGTGGCTTTGTCCAGGCCCAGTCTCTGGTGCAGATCGGCCAGGGAAGACGGACCGTGCTCGCCCAGATCCTCAATCAGCAACAGGGCCTTGTTCAGAGAGTTGACGGTATAGTTTTTTTCCATGACTGTTAATTTATTGACAGAGCCTTATGATTCGGCGCCTTAAGGCTGTTGATCCAGAGTTTGGGCCTGAAGTCAGGGTATCACAGGCCAAGGCGTTTTACAATATGAAAAATCATCTGAAACGCGGTTCAATTTTATGATCTGAAATGGACGGCCGCCCCCTGGAAAGAGCCCCGCGAAACAAAACCGGTCTTATTTTGAGATTATCGTTAACCGGACTGGCCGGGGAACAGAGCCGGGGAAGATCCCCAGGCCAGGACGGCCGACCTCCGGGCAGGCTTTTTCGAACTCTGAATATGAGTCATTTTGGATTCAATTTTACCATATGAAATAATGTTTCAAGGCCCACAGGGAAAACACAGGCGGCTGGCTCAAATTTTATATCCATTATTTAAACCTGTTATCCAAGCAAACTTTAAAATCTACGGGAATCGCCTTTTGAGAATTGACAAGCCTATTTTCACGGGGTATAATTTTTCCACTATCAATAGCATTTCATCCAGGAACATTAGAATCAGGCAGAATCTTACACTGCTGTTTTTTCCGTAATCAACCTGTTCCGCCGAAGGCGGACGGGGCGGCCGCTTTTTATGGTCAAGCCCTTCGGAAACATTTTTTATAGAGACAGGGAGAAGCAATGTACAAGACTTTCGAAGAGCTCATCGCCGCAGCCCAAAAACGGGGGCCCAAGAAGGTGGCCGTGGCCGTGGCCCAGGATCCGGAGATTCTGGCGGCCATGAAGCACGCCCGGGACCTGGGCCTGGCCGTCCCCGTTCTGGTAGGCGAGGCCTCCGCCGTCCACCCTCTGGCCGAAAAGGCCGGCTTTGGTCCGGAAGTGGAAATCGTCGATGAGGCGGATCAGGACCAAGCCGCCCTGAAAGCCGCCTCTCTGGTGAGCGAGGGCCGGGCCCAGGTGCTGATGAAGGGCCTGATCAACAGCGGCAATTTTCTCAAAGCCGTGCTCAACAAAGAGCGCGGCCTGCGCAGGAATAAAGTCTTGAGCCACCTGGCCGTTTTCGAGGCGCCCGGAGTGGACCGCCTGATGTTCCACAGCGACGGCGGCATGAATGTTCTGCCGGATCTGGAGACCAAAAAGGAAATCCTTATCAATGCCTTACAGGCCATGGCCTCCATGGGCCTGAGCCAGCCGGCGGTAGCCGTTTTGAGCCACAACGAACAGGTCAATGAAAAAATGCCCAGCACCACCGACGCGGCCGCCCTGGTGGCCATGGCCGGAAGAGGCGAACTGCCCCCTTGCGTCATTGAAGGCCCCCTGGCCCTGGATGTGGCCGCCAGCGCCGAGGCCGCCCGACATAAAAAGATCCGAAGCCGCATTGCCGGGCAGGTCGATCTCTTCATCTTCCCCAATATCGAAGCCGGCAATATCGCCGGCAAAACCCTGAACTATTATGCCCGGGCCAAAATGGCCGGCCTCATTCTGGGCGCGGCCGCGCCGGTGATCATGGCCTCCCGGTCCGACGACGCGGCCGCCAAGCTCAACTCCATCGCCCTGGGCTGCCTGTCGGCCGGCTGAGCTTTTTGGGCTTCACTCGCCAATCTACGAAAAAGGAGAACCATGAACACTTTTCCCAAAGAGAAGCTGGAGAAAACCGCCGCGGCCCTTTTGGCCAAGGCCGGCCTGAGGCCGGAAGATGCCCTTCAGGCGGCCGAGGTGATCATTCAGTCCGATTTGAGCGGGGTGGATTCCCACGGACTTTCGCGCCTGGCGCTCTACCTCGGCCGCATTCGCCAGGGAATGGTCAACACCGCGCCCAAGATCGGGATCATCAGCGAAACCGAATCCTCCCTGATCCTGGACTGCGACAACGGCCTGGGCGTGGCCACCGTGCCCCGGGCTTTGGAACTGGCCCTGAAGAAGGCCCGGGGCGCCGGGGCCCTGGCCTGCGTCATGCGCAACAGCAATCATTACGGCGTGGGCAACTATTATGCCCTGAAGAGTATTTCCGAGAACATGATCTGCCTTCTGTGCACCAGCACCACCCCCAGCATGGCCCCCACCGGCGGAGTGGAGCTCCTGATCGGCAGCAACCCGGTCACCGTGGGCGTCCCGGCCGGAAAAGCCCGGGCGGTCATTCTGGACATGGCCTCCAGCAATGTGGCCATGGGCAAGCTTCAGGCCATGTTGAGGGAAAAGCAAAAGATTCCCTTTGGCTGGGCCATCACCCAGGACGGCCGCCCCACGGACGACCCGGCCGAAGCGGTGCTGGGTTCCCTTTTGCCCATTGCCGGCTACAAGGGCTATGGCCTGGCGGTGATCGTGGATATTCTGTCGGCTCTTTTGTCCGGGGCGGCCGTGGGCCCGGAAATAGGCCGTCTGGACGGCCGGGGACCGCTGAAACCGGAAGAAATCGGCCATTTTCTCCTGCTGATAAATGTGGAGAAATTCCGCCCGGTGGCTGAATTCAAAGCCGCGGTGGACAGTTATGTGGAATTGCTGAAGACGTCCAAAAAGGCCGAGGGCGTCCCGGAAATCTTTTTGCCGGGCGAAATCGAACTGAAGAAGATGGCCCAGCGGAGCGCGGAAGGCATCGCCGTGACCGAAGCCCTGGGCGAGCAACTGTCGGCCCAGGCCAGGGAGCTTGGCCTGGCCGGTCCGGAAGACGATTTCGCCGCCCTGGTAAAAAAGTTCGCCGGCTAAAAGACGGCCTTATGGAAACCCGCCTTCAGGCGGAGACGCTTTGTCGGACAGCACCAGACTTACAGGAGAATCTGACTCGGAAAGGAACAGCCGCTTATGAGCATCAACATCCCCCTCTTAATCGTCATCATTTACATTATCATGCTTTACGCCATTTCCTGGTATTCCACCAAGCTCTCAAAAGGCGGGGCGATCGGTTTTCTCCTGGCCAACCGGGGGCTGCCGGCTATCATTATCGCGGTGATGATCGCCGGCCTGGCCATCGGCGGCGCCTCGACCGTGGGCGTATCCGAAAGTTCCTACACCAAAGGCTTGTCGGCCGGCATGTACAACGCGGCCTGGGCGGCCGGCGCCATCGTGGTGGGCATCGTGGCCGCCAAACGCTTGCGCAATATGAACTTGAGCACTATCCCGGAACTGTTCGGCAAGTTTTATACGCCCAGCGCCCGCTATCTGGGAGTGATCGGCCAATTGGTCATCATGCTGACCATCCTGGCTCTCCAATACGTGGCCGGCGGGGCCGTGCTGACCGCTCTTCTGCCCGAATACTTCAACTTCACTTCCGGCATGTCGGTCACGGCCGTGGTCTTTGTGGGCATTTGCCTGATAGGCGGCTATTGGGCGGCGGGCCTTTCCAACTTCATCAACGTCATCGTCATCTATCTGGGTCTGGTGATCGGCTGCGTCTCGGTGGTCAGTTCGGCCGGCGGCCTGGGGGCTTTGTCGGCAGCCCTGCCCGAAGCCCACTGGTTCAGTTTCGTGGAAGGCATCGGCTTTCCGGTGGTGGCCGGCTGGTTCGTGGTCATGATTACCCAGACTTTCGGGGTTCAGGCGGCCGTCCAGACCTCTTTCGCGGCCAAAGACAGCAAATCCGCCCGCAACGGCTTCATTATCGGCGGCCTGATCATTCTGCCCGTCGGCTTCATCGCCGCCCTGATCGGCATGGGCGCGGCCGTCAAGTACCCTGGTCTGGAGAGGGCCGCTCTGGCCCTGCCGACCATTATGATGGACCAGAATCCCGTTGTTTCCGGCCTGACCCTGGCCGGCCTCTGGGCGGCCGACGTTTCCACGGCGGTGGGCCTGCTCCTGGGCTGCGCCACCATGATCATGCAAGACGTGATCGCCCCCCTGCGCCGCGGCCGGAAGACCTGGGACAATAAAAAAGAGATGTTCATGTCCCGGGTCATGGTTTTAATTGTGGCCGCGGTGACTTTTTTAATGGCGCTCCAGGTGCGCAGCATTCTGGGGACCATCATGATCGGCCTGTCGCTGACCACGGCCTATACCATGATTTTGCTGGCCTCCCTCTTCTTCCCCCAATGGTGCCGCCGCAGTTCGGCCATCTGGTGTCTGATAGTGGGCCTGGGCGTCATTCTCATTTGGCAGTTCGTGCCCAGCCTGCGCTTCGGACCGCAGGTCATCTACATCGCCTGGCCGGCGGTGCTGATCACCTTCTTCCTGGTGGCCGTGCTGGACAAGAACAAGAGCCCGATTCCCGAAAACTGGGCCCGCGATCGCATCGAAGAATCCACCGATCTGCGGTAATGAGCCGGTGGTGAAACAAAACGGCCGCGCCCGGTCAGCGCGGCCGTTTTTTATCGATTATGCCCCGACCTCAATTCCGTCGTCGGTCGTGGTTGAAGACCAGGGGCACGGTGAGGCGGCGGCCCCCGAAAACCGAGGGCGGAGGCGGCAGCGGCGAAGACTGGCGCAGGGCCTGTTCCACGGAACGGTCGAAATCCGCGTCGCCGCTGGAACGGACCCGGCGGGCGGAGGAAATGCGCCCGTCGGGCTCGATGACGATGTTATAAAAAGCTTCCAGTCGGCGAGTGGAATTTCGGGTCAGCGGCGACCATCTCCGGTCGATGCGGCCGATGATGAGGCTGTAGTAACGCGAGGCCAGAGGATCGGCCTGGCCCTGGGCTCCGCCCAGAATCCGGGCGTCCCGGCCCAGGCTGCGGGTCATCATTTCATAAGGGGTCAACTGCCGCTTACCGGGGGTTGCATCGGCGCTCCTGTCCCGTTTTTGGACTTCCGGGGGGCTGACTTCGGGCGGCGCGGCCCGGCGGCGCTCCATTTCCGGGGCCTGGCTCCGGGGCTGAGGCCCCAAAGGGCTTTCCTCCGGCCGGGCGGCCCGGTTCAGGTCCTCCCGGTCCGCGGTCAGCGGCGGGGGCTCCGGCGGGGCCTGGGCGGGCTCCCCGTCCCCGGAATCCCCGTCCCCTTCGGGAACCGAACTGAGGGTGTCGCCTTTCGGCAGAGGCGGCGGCGGGGGCTCGTCGATCGCCTCGCTCTCCGCTTCAAGGCCCGGCTCCGACGTCGGGGCCGGTTCCGGGGCCCGGGCCGGACCGGGACTGTCGCCCAAAAGGCTGACCATCATCACTTCGGGCGAGGCTTCTCTTTCCGGTTCACAGGCCGGCACGCCAAATAAAAAAACGCAGATCACCAGCAGATGCAGAAGCAGCGACAGGCCGAAAGCCGCCCCCCCCGGCACCTGCCTTCGCCGGGACAGCCTATCGGCCCCCGGGCTTCCCTTTTCAAATAATACCGCCTTCATGGCCGCCCCGGGTCTATGTCATCCAAAACGGCGCTCAAACCCCGGGTCGTTTTGAGCGCCGTTCTGGAAAAATTTCAACTGCTCAAATAAAGCACGGGCCGGGACAAAAGTCAAGGCCGGCCGGAGGCCCGAAATCAGGCCCCGCCAGCCCGCAATCGGAGCTTGACCGGGCCGGCCGGCCTGGGCTACAATCATATTTTGCCGAACCGGCACAAGTATGCGGCGAAGAGGTTAATTATGCTGAAAATACATAATACGAAAAGCGGGCGCTTGGAGACCTTCCAGCCTCTGGAAGACGGGCGGGTCACCCTTTACACCTGCGGGCCCACGGTCTATGACCACGCCCATGTGGGGCACGCCCGGGCTTCGGCCGCCTTCGACATACTGGTGCGGCACCTGAAAGCCGGGGGCTATAAGGTCGACTATGTGCGCAACTATACCGATGTGGACGACAAGATCATCAAGCGGGCCCGGGACAAAGGCCAGGATTGGCGGGCCCTGGCCCGGACCTATATCGACAGCTATACCCAGGACATGGAGGCCATCGGCTGCCTGCCGCCCACCCACAGCCCCCGGGCCACGGAATACATCGAACCCATGATCGAGGACATCCAGGCCATCATCGAGCGGGGTTACGCCTATGAAGTCGAGGGCGACGTCTATTTCGACGTGACGGCCTGGCGCCAGTACGGCCAACTGTCGCACCGGGAAATGGACGAACAGGAGGCCGGGGCCCGGGTCAGCGTGGACGAACGCAAAAAAAACCCGGCCGACTTCGCCCTCTGGAAAGCCGCCAAAGCCGACGAACCGTCCTGGCCCAGCCCCTGGGGGCCGGGCCGCCCGGGCTGGCACCTGGAATGCTCCACCATGAGCTTCAGGCTGCTGGGGGCCGAGTTCGACATTCACGGCGGCGGGCAGGATCTCATTTTCCCCCACCATGAAAACGAGCTGGCCCAGTCCGGGGCCCTGGGCCGCCCCATGGCCCGCTATTGGACCCACAACGGCTTTGTACGCCTCAATAATGAAAAGATGTCCAAATCCCTGGGCAATTTTTTCACGGTCAAGGATGTCCTGGAGAAATTCGACGGCGAAGTGCTGCGCTATCTGCTGATTTCCAAGCATTACCGGGGGCCCCTGGATTTTTCCGACGAGGCCCTGCGGGAGGCTGAAAAGGCCCTGGAACGGATCTACCGGGCCATCGAGGGAGTCGAGGACCTGATGGGCGAACGCGACTGCCTGGCTTTCAAGATGAAGACGGTGGACGAGTTCCGGCGGAAATTTACCGAAGCCCTGGATGACGATCTCAATACGGCCAAGGCTCTGGGCGTGGTCTTCGACCTGGTGCGGGCCATGAACAAGGCCGCGGCCGCCGACAACCTGGAAGACGCCGTGGCCTTTTACTGCGCGCTGAAGATCATGGGCGAGGAACTGGGCCTCTGGCAGCGTTCGCCGGCCGATTTTTTCGCCGCCCTGGCCGAGCGACGCGGGGTGAAGCTGGAAGCCGGGGAAATTGAAAAGCTGATCGCCGCCCGGGCCGAGGCCCGCTCTTCCAAGAACTGGGCCGAAGCCGACCGCATCCGCGACGAACTGGCCGCCAGGGGTCTGGTGCTGGAAGACAAGGCCGGGGTCACCACCTGGAAAAATGCCCGCCAAACGTAAATTTGAACTGGTCAGCGATTACCAGCCCCAGGGCGATCAACCGGAGGCCATTGCCGCGCTGGTCGGCAACCTGCGCGACGGCGCCCCGTCCCAGGTGCTTCTGGGGGTCACCGGTTCCGGCAAGACCTTCACCATGGCCAATGTGGTGGCCCAAATCAATCAGCCCACCCTGGTCCTGGCCCCCAACAAGACCCTGGCCGCCCAGCTTTACAGCGAATTCAGGGGCTTTTTCCCCCACAACGCGGTTGAATATTTCGTCTCCTATTATGACTATTATCAGCCGGAAGCCTATATTCCCCAATCCGACACCTTCATTGAAAAGGACAGCCAGATCAACGAAGCCATCGACCGGATGCGCCATTCGGCCACCCGGGCCCTCTTTGACCGCAATGACGTGCTGATCGTGGCCTCGGTCTCCTGCATCTACGGCCTGGGCTCCCCGGAAGCCTATTACGGCCTGATGCTCCACCTGGAAGTGGGGGTCGACCGCCCCCTGGAGCATATCCTGGCCAAGCTGATCGAAATGCAGTATGAGCGCAACGATTACGACTTTCACCGGGGCGTCTTCCGGGTGCGGGGCGACGTTCTGGAAATTTTCCCGGCCTATGAGGAAAGCGAGGCCGTGCGCATCGAATTCTTCGGCGACACGGTCGAGCGCATCACCCAGGTCGACCCCTTGCGGGGCGAAATCAAAAAGCAGATGCTGGAGGTCTTCATCTACCCAGGCAGCCATTACGCCACCTCGCGCGACAATATGGAAAAAGCCATGCTGCTCATCCGCCGGGAACTGGAAGAACGCCTGGAGGGCCTTTATCAAGAGAATAAAATCCTGGAGGCCCAGCGCCTGACCCAGAGGACCAATTTCGACCTGGAGATGATGAAGGAACTGGGCTGGTGCCACGGCATTGAGAACTATTCCCGGCCCCTGACCGGGCGCTCCCCGGGCGAGCCGCCGCCCACCCTTCTGGACTATTTCCCCAAAGATTTTCTGATGATCATCGATGAAAGCCACATCGCCATTCCCCAGGTCCGGGCCATGTGGCACGGTGACCGCAGCCGTAAAAGCACTCTGGTGGAATACGGCTTTCGCCTCCCCAGCGCCCTGGACAACCGGCCCCTGACCTTTGACGAATTCAACCGCCGCCTGTCCCAGACCATCTATGTTTCGGCCACCCCGGCCGCCTATGAACTGGATCTGTCGGCCGGCCTCATTGCCGAGCAGGTCATCCGCCCCACCGGCCTGGCCGACCCGCCCATCACGGTCAAGCCGGCCCAGGGCCAGGTCGACGACTTATACGGCGAGATCAAAAAGCGGGTGGCCAAAAAAGAGCGCGTTCTGGTGACCACCCTGACCAAACGCATGGCCGAGGATCTGACCGAATACCTGACCGAGCACGGCCTCCGGGCCCGCTACCTCCACTCCGACGTCAAAACCTTTGCCCGGGTGGAGATTCTGCGCGATCTGCGCTTAGGTGAATTCGACGTGCTGGTGGGCATCAACCTCTTGCGGGAGGGCCTGGATCTGCCGGAAGTTTCCCTGGTGGCTATTCTGGACGCCGACAAAGAGGGCTTTCTGCGTTCGGCCCGCTCCCTGGTTCAGACCTGCGGCCGGGCGGCCCGCAATGCCGGGGGCCAGGTCATCCTCTACGGCGAAAAAAACACCCCGGCCATGCAGGAGGCCGTCAGGGAAACCGAACGCCGCCGGGCCAGGCAGTTGGCTTTCAATAAGACCCACGGCATCACTCCGGCCAGCATCAGGAAGAATATCGGCCAATTGATCGATACGGTCTGGGAGCGGGATTACGCCCCCATCCCGGAGGCCCGCCCATCCCGGGCCGACGATCCCCGGGCCATTCCGTCCGACGAAATACCAAAGATTCTAAGAGCCTTGAAAAAGGAGATGAAAGCCGCGGCCGACGAACTCGATTTTGAAAAGGCGGCCCGGATTCGCGACCAGATCAACGCCCTGGACGGAGCTTATCTGGCCAATTAGAAGGGGTTTTGGACGTCTCTGGATAAAACTCAGCCGCCGATGCGGCTCATTTCCCGGCCGTAACCGGGGGCCGCGCCTTCGGCCCTGGCTTCCAGATGGCTGACCGGCTTGTGCCCGGCGGCGACCAGGAAAAGGGCCCGCAGATCCTCGTCGCCGGCGCCGGCTCTCAGGGGGCCGCGCAGATCAATTTCCTGATCGGTCAGAAGACAGGGTTTGAGCTTGCCGTCGGCCGTCAGGCGCAGACGGTTGCAGTGGCCGCAGAAATGGCCGCTCAAGGGGCTGATGAAACCAATGGCCCCCAGCGCCCCCCTGGCCCGGTAGAGCCGGGCCGGGGCCGAAGGGTCGCCGGGCGGGAGAGCTTCCAGCGGCCCCATATCCCGGGCCACAACGGCCAGAAGCTCTTCGGTGGGCAAATAAGCTCCCCGCCGCCACAAATCGCCCCGGCCGATGGGCATGTGCTCGATGAAACGCACGTCCACCGGATATTCCAGGGCCAGTCGAGCCAGAGCCGTCACCTGACCGTCATTGACCCCCCGAATGGGCACGCAGTTGATTTTGGTGCTGAAACCGGCCGCCAGGGCGGCCTGAAAGCCGGCCCAGGCCCGGCGGGCCAGTTCCTCTCCGGCCCGGCCGGGACGGCCGACCATTTCCGCGTAAAGCGCCGGATCCAGGCTGTCCAGACTGATGTTCAGGCCCTTTATTCCGGCGGCCTTCAGATCAGCGGCCATTTCAGGCAACATCAGGCCGTTGGTGGTCAGGCACAGTTCCTGAAACAGCCCGGCCTCTCCCAGGCTCTTTATGAAATCCAAAAGTCCCCGCCTGACCAGAGGTTCCCCGCCGGTCAGACGCAGCTTGCGCAAACCCAGGCCGGAACCCAGACGGGCCAGGCGCAGAAGTTCCTCATAAGTCAGAATATCCTCATGCGACAGCTTGGGCACGCCCTCCGGGGGCATACAGTAGCGGCAGCGCAGATTGCAGCGGTCGGTGACCGACATACGCAGATAGGTCAAACGGCGGCCGCCGGCGGCCATCAATATCGCGGACATTTTCTCCCGTCCCCCTGAAACAGGCCGGAAAATTTCCCTGGCAGTCCCAGCGCTCTGAACTCTCTGATAGGGTGTTTGTCCATAATAGCCTTTTTTATTTTATCCGGTCAATCATTAAGAACTGGCCAATTGGGGAAACTTCAATTATTATAATTAGCCGGGAGGAAAACCGGAAGGCGGCTCCGCCGGCTTTGAGAAAATTGTATCCGGAATATAGCCGAGAGTTCCACTTAAAGATTTGGAGGCCCACTTATGGATCGACGCAGTTTTTTGAAATACCAGGCGGCCGGACTGATGTGGCTGGCCGGCGGCTCGCCCCTCTGGGGCCCGGCCGGCCGCGCTCTGGCCGACGACCGTCCTGATGTGGCCGTGGTCAAAGGCCCGCCGGGGGCGGCCGCCCGGGCGGCCGTGGAAATGCTCGGCGGCATGGGGCGCTTCGTCAAAACCGGGCAAAAGGTGGTCATCAAGCCCAACATGAGCTTTGCCAGGGCCCCGGAAACGGCCGCCAACACCCACCCTGAAGTGGTCAAGGAGATCCTTTTGATGTGCCGGGAGGCCGGGGCCGGACAGATCCGCATTCTGGACCATTCCCTGCAGGATCCCCAGCGCAGCCTGGAAATGTCGGGCATTCTGGCGGCCTGCGACGGCGTGGAAAGAGGCCTCTGCCATCATCTGATGGAAGAACGCTTTTATCGGGAAAGTCAATTGACCCAGGGCCTGGAGATGACCTCCAACCGGGTGATGCGTGATGTGCTGGAGGCTGACGTGCTCATTGCCGTCCCGGTGGCCAAAAGCCACGGCGGGGCCGGGGTTTCGCTGTCCCTGAAAGGCCAGATGGGGCTGATCTGGGACCGCCGCAGCATGCATTCCCGCTACAGCCTGGACCAGGCCATCGTCGATCTCAATACCCGGCTGAAGCCCCATCTGGCGGTCATTGACGCCACCCGGGCCATGACCACCGGCGGACCCGGGGGCCCGGGCAAGATCATCAGCCCCGGGGAGGTCATTGCCTCGGCCGACCCGGTGGCCGCCGACGCCACAGCCGTGGCCGCCTATGAATGGTACGGCCGCAAAATCCAGCCCCGGCAGGTGGCCCACCTGGCGGCCGCCCACGAACGCGGCCTGGGCCGCCTGGATATCGAGAACCTGCTTACCCGGCGCCTGAGCCTGTAAAAGACCGTAAAAACTGTCGACCATCGTCGGTGAACTTCAGGCCAATTTGAAAATAATCGCCAAAATCCCCGTCGCCAGGCGGGGATAAGGCGATTTTTTTTCTCATCTCAGTGGCCTTCAGGAAACGGGTGGTCAGTTTGCTTTTACATTGCCGAAATACTCGATGTAGGCCTTGATCCGGTCCATGGTTACGGAAATAAGTTCCCAATCCACATACATGACCACTTCTTTGCCTACGCGCTCGCCCTTCAAAATACCGGCGTCCTGAAGAACGCCGATATGATGGACCACCGCTGTCCTGGAAAGGTTGAACTGGTCGGCGATTCGCTTGATGTTCAACTGCTCCCCAGGCTCAAAAAGCATGATGATGCGCTGCCTGGTGATGGACCCCAAGGCGGTCATCACCGGTCCGATTACTTTCCATTGTTCGATGACTTCGTTTGAAAATTCTGTTCTCATGTTCAGGTCGCCTTGGATTTCTGTGGTCTGTCCATCGCCCGCGGCTCCATTCGAGTTAGTTGATTTAATAATTTTCCGGGAAATGCGTACCTGGCCCTGCAAAGCGCTTATTTCCAAAGGCTGTAGATATAAATCCAGATTTACTATTTTGTATATCTGACACTATAGTAAATGTAAAAATAAGCATCAAGTGATCTGACTACAGAACTAGTATAAATGATCCTTGCGGAAATGTCAAATGCTTTGTCTGATTTTCCGACTTACTCAGAGCGACCTCATATGGAATTGCCCGGCGCTCAGTTTGGCTGAAAATCCGTCCGACGATTGCCCCCCGGGCGCGCCCGGATATCCTGTGCGGCAATTTATTTATTTAAATTCAAATAGTTAAATTTAATTTTCCACCTTTGTCCCCAGGCCCCGAAAGCTGATCTTCAAGCCGGCGTTTTTTACTTGATTTTATGGAGAAATTGATTATTCTATAAATTGACGTGTAAAAGACGCCGTCCAAGCGAGCCGGGGGGGCGCCGGGGCTTGAGGCGGGCTTTGTATTTGATTGCTTATGAGGTTACCATAATGGACCTGTCTAAATTTGAAGCCCTGGAAGCCCGGGTTTCGGTTGTTCTGGACAAGGTGGCGTCGCTGACCAGACAGAACGAAAAGCTTGAGGAAGATCTGACGGCCAGCCAGGACCAACTGGCCGCCGCCCAAAAAGAACTGGCCGCGGCCGAAGGGCTTTTATCCGAAATGCAGGCCGACCGGGAAGCCGTTCTGGCCAAAGTCGACGCCCTCATCAAGCGGCTGGAATAAATGAAACCCGCCGGCCCTTATGTAACCAACTTTCCGAATCTCCGGATTGAACAGCCCGCTCAGCGGGTTCCTTATGGCGGCTGACAATGAGTTCGGACAAGCATATCTACTCTGACCGGGCCAGACCCGGGGCCACGGACGAAAAAAGCATTTCCTTTGGCGAACCCCGCCTGGTCACGGTCAAGATGTTCGATCGGGAATATCAGATCAAGACCGATCAGCCTCAGTTGGTGGAGCTTTTGGCCGCCGAGGTCAACCGGGAGGCCCGCAAGCTGCGGGATTCCTCACCCGCCCAGATGGGGCCCGGCCATTTCGACTGGCCGGTGCAGGTGGCCTTTCAACTGGCCTTGAGCCGTTTTCGCACCCAGGAAGAGTACAATACCCTGAAAGCCCAGATAGACTCGGAAGCTGAAAGGATGGCCGAACGAATTACGGCCACTCTGGATCAGGCCGAGGCCGAAAAAATGGTTCAGCGCATCAAGGCCGACCTGGACGATAATCTGTGAATTAAGCGGCCGGCCGGGCTTTGAAGGGCCTGACCTGTTGAAAAAATCAGGCTCCCAAAAAGACGAATTGTAGAATTATTACTTAATAAATTCAATATATTATATATCAATTTTATCGTGAGACCATGACGATTCCGACCAGCCCGGTTCAGACCGGTTGAAATATGGCGGCGCGCGGCTCGGCGCGGACCTGGAGACTGTATAATTATGAGCGAATATATTGTTCTGGCCGCAGCCGGCCTGGGCGTTCTGGCCTTGGGAATATTTTTCGGTTTTTGGTGGCGCAAAAGAATTTTTGAATCCAAACTGGAAAACATCGAACATTTATCTCAAAAAATGATTGAGGAAGCCCAGCGGGATGTGGTCAATATAAAGAAAGAGGCCACTTTGCAGGGGCAGGACATCATTTTCCAGATGAAAGCCGCCTGCGACAAGGAGCTTCTGGAAAAAAAGCGGGAACAGAAAAGGCAGGAAGACCGCCTGACCCAGAAAGAGGAGCATTATGAACGCCGGGCCGAACAGCTGGCCCAGCGGGAAGCGGCCGTGGCCCGGCAGGAGGCCGACCAGGCCAAGGCGGAGAAAAAAAACCAGGGCCGGGCTGAGGAACTGACCCAGGTGATCAGCGCCCATCAGGCCGCGCTCGAACGGGCGGCTTCCCTGTCGGCGGCCGAAGCCAAGGAAATGCTTCTGAAAAACATGGAGGAGGAGGCCCGCCATGAGGGCGGCAAGCTCATCCGCCTGGTGGAGATGGAAACCCGGGAGGTGGCCGACAAAAAGGCCAAGGAAATTCTGGCCCTGGCCGTCAAGCGCTATGCCGGGGACTATGTGGCCGAGCACAGCATCAGCGTGGTGCCGCTGCCCAACGACGAGATGACGGGCCGCATCATCGGCCGGGAGGGCCGCAACATCAGGGCCATCGAAGCGGCCACCGGGGTGGACCTGATCATTGACGACACACCCGAAGCCGTGATTTTGTCGGGTTTTTCCCCACTGCGGCGGGAAATAGCCCGCCTCTCCCTGGAGAGGCTAATTTCCGACGGCCGCATCCACCCGGCCCGTATTGAAGAGATCGTGGCCAAAGTCACCGAGGAAATGGAGCAGTCCCTGAAAGAGGCCGGGGAACAGGCCACCTTCGACGTCGGGGTGCACGGCATCCATCCGGAACTGATCAAGACCCTCGGCAAGCTGAAATATCGCACCAGCTACGCCCAGAACGTTCTGCAGCATTCCCTGGAAGTGGCTTTTCTCTGCGGCATCATGGCCGCCGAACTGGGGCAGAACGTCAAACAGGCCAAAAGAGCGGGGCTGCTGCACGACATCGGCAAGGCCGTGGATCATGAGGTGGAAGGACCTCACGGGCTGATCGGGGCCGATCTGGCCAAACGTTACGGCGAGTCGCCGGCCGTGATCCACGCCATCATGGCCCACCATGAGGACACCCCGCCGGAGACCATACTTGACGTCCTGGTGCAGGCCGCCGACACTCTGTCCGGGGCCCGCCCCGGGGCCCGCCGGGAAATGCTGGAAACCTACGTCAAGCGCCTGGGGGATCTGGAACGCATCGCCAATTCCTTTACCGGCATATCCAAGACCTACGCCATCCAGGCCGGGCGGGAAGTACGGATCATCGTCAACAGCGAGCAGATTTCCGATGATTCGGCGGCCGTGCTGGTCAATGACATCTGCCGCAAGCTGGAAAAGGAGATGGCCTATCCCGGGCAGATCAAGGTCACCGTTATCCGCGAGACCCGGGCCGTGGGCTACGCCAAATAGCCCGGCCCCGCCGGCCGGGGGAGCCGGCTACCGCTTCAGCCCCCGGCCGGTCTCCGCCGGCCTTTCTTCGGCCAGGGACTTGAAGAAAGGGGCCAGAGCGCCGCGAAAACGCAAAGCGCCGTAACTGGTCAGGTGGTTGTCGTCGGTATAAAAATTGTATTGGTCGTCGCCGGGCAGGCACCAGCCGTCAGGGCAGATATACTCTTCCACACTCAGAACCTTCAGGCCCGGCCCCTGGAAGGACTGCAGCAGCCGGTGGGCTTCGGCATTGCGGTTTCGGTAGAAGCGGACCGGATAAGCGCTGTCCACGGGCGAATGACCGCGCAGGGCCTCCCGGCTGAGGCGATTGGTGACGTGAAAGGGATATTCAGGGATGTTTTCAATAAACCAGACTTCCGCGCCGGCCTGATTGAAGTCTTCGACCAGATCGCTGAGCCCCTTGACGAACAGATCTCGGCCGCCACGAAGTTCGGCATTTTCCGGGGCTTCGAAATCAGGCCTTTTTTCAGCCAGGGGCGGCAACGCGAAAAAGCCGCTGTAACGAGTGGCCACCAGGACTTTTTTGATTCCCCTGGCCCTGACCATTTCCAGCATCCCCTGCCTGAAGCCTTCGCAGTTATAGCCGCGCCGCTTGCCTTTCAGGCGGCTCATGACCGGGCAGGGCGGCGGAGAGATTTCCAGGCCCGGCACTCCGGCCTCCACAGCCGACTTTTTCAGGCCGGCCCGCCACATTCCGGCGTGACTGTCCCCCCAGACCAAAAATCGCGCTTCGCCCGCCGGCCCCAGCGGCCAGGCCATAATTTCCACTTTCTCCCCGTTGAAGTCGCTTTCGTGAAACATTAACGGCTTCTCGTCAACTTTATGGCTGCGGTCCGCCTCCCTGGCCCAAAATTCTATTTTGGGGTTCAAAAGGGCCGGCAGTCCGTTACTGTGACGGATCAGCCGCCCGGTCACGGTAAAGCAGACCAGGCCGATCAGCGCGGCCGCGAAAACGGCCCGCCGGTTTTTGAAAACGCGGCGTTCCCGCACCGGCTTTTCAATATAGCGCCACGTAAGCCAGGACAGGCCGAAGGCCGCGGCCACCGCCGCCAGCCGGGCCCCGGGGCTCAGAGGATCATCCAGGATATAACGCGGCAAGACTAAAAGCGGCCAATGCCAGAGATACAGGGAGTAGGAAATCTGGCCGATCCCCCGCATCGGGGCCAGGGCCAGAGCGCGGCCGACCAGACTGGCTTCCGGGCCGTCACGGTGGATCAGAATCAACAGGGCGGCACCCAGGCAAACAGGAAGCGCGGCCAGACCCGGGAAGGGGGTCCGGGGGCCGTAAATAAAAACCGGCGCCAGCATCAGGCCCAGACCGGCCAGGGCCAAGCCCCCGGAGAGAGACCGGGCCAGGGACCTTATCGGCAGCAGAGCGGTCAGGGAGCCGGTCAGGAGTTCCCAGGCCCTGGTGTGCAGCCAGTAGAAGGCCAGTTCCGGTCGGGTCCCGACCTGAACTATGGCGGCGGCCAGAGAAGCGGCGGCGATCAGGGTCAGGGCCGGGCAGAGAAATCTTCTGGCCGGCTTAGACAGCAGCCACAAAATCAAAGGGAAGAGAATGTAAAACTGTTCCTCCACCGACAGGGACCAGCAATGCAGGAGCGGCTTGGTATATGACTGGGCGTCAAAATATCCGGTCTGGTGAAAAAAATAGATATTGACCCAAAAAGTGGCCGTGGCCGCCAGCGAGCGCCCGAAGCCCCGCGAATCAAAGGGCATCAGCACACCCCAGGAGACAATGGACAGCACCAGCAACAGGCAGAAGAGGGGCGGCAGGATTCGGCGGCAACGGCGCTCGTAAAAGCCGGCCAGACTGAAACGTCCGGTTTTCAGTTCGTCGGTCAGAATGCGGGTGATGAGGTAACCGGAAATGACGAAAAAGATGTCCACCCCCACATAGCCGCCGGAAAAGCCGGGCAGCCCGGCATGATCCGACAAGACGGCCGAGACGGCCACCGCTCTTAAGCCGTCAATTTCCGGCCGATACTTCATGGAAGCTCCAGCAGCTATGTTCGGCGGTTACCAACAACGAGTAATCATTGAATAATTAAAACTTCAATCCAGTCATTCCCATATGTATACCCATATGGAGCCATTATACTATGAATAATGGAGGAGGTAAATATGCCCCGGATAGCTTTTCAGGGTAGAGTCGAGATGCGGCAAGGCGGAGGCCCTTTTGACTTCGGCTGACGGTTCCCCTGGTCGGGCCTGCAGAGGGCTTCCACCCCCAAGTGGGTGCGCCCGGCCGGGCGCAGCAGAACAGCCGCCAGACGGGCGGGCCCGTCTGGCGAAGACATTATTCAAGCCTGTTGTTACACGCCGGCCTTATCATTCGGAGTCGGAATCATCGGCCTTGGCCGGCCCCTGCCCTTCCCGCTCAGGCTGGTCATAGCCGCCGGGTCGCTGGTGAGACCCAAAGCCCTCGCGGCCGTGAAACCCGCGGCGATCGCACGGGCCGCGAAACCCGCACCGCTCATGCGGGCCGTGAGGATGATGGAAATGACCACTCAGACGCTGGAGAAAACCAGGGCCGTGACCGGGCCCCAAGCGGCCGCCGCCCCGCCCGAAGCGACCCCGCCCGGAATCTTCCTCCCCGGAATCGAACCTGGTCTCCCAATCGCCGATCAGCTTGCCCAGAAGGCTGTGCAACTGTACTAATTCATCCTGACTCAAAGAGCCGAAAACTTCTTCGGCCATTTCGGCCCGGTCGTCACCAACGCTTCTCAACATATTTTCACCTTCCTCGGTCAGCATGATGTCAATGGTTCTTTTGTCCTCTTCATTGGGCCGGCGCCTGATCCAGCCCGGCTTTTCCAGCTTGTTCAAAAGCTCGCTCAAAGAAGCCGAGCGCATATCCAGCATTTCGGCCAGCTGGCGCTGGGTGACCGGGCCAACCGAGGCCAAAAGGCGCAACAGGCGGCCCTGGGCCGGGGGCATGGGTCCGGCGTTCCGCCGGCGCCTCAGATGCGGACCGCTGCGGTGCAAAAGATGGACGCTGTGATGAAACATTTCCAATAATTCTATCTTGATCTGGTCTTCTTCCATGTTTAACCCCTGGCAGCTCTTATGAGCGAAAAAAATCCCGCCCCTTTTCACAGCCCAAGTCGCTGAGGGAACAATGGTTGCGGCAGAGCGAGCAGTGCCCTATTTCCGAACGGGTCGCAGTCGGAGCGGCCGTGCCCGGATCGACAGGCCGGTGGCCCCAACGGCGGTGAAGGTAGTGACGGCCGCGGCCGAAAAAAGAGATATAGTGACGCATTTGAACTCCTGCTTCTTGAACTCGCGTTTTGACGCGGTGGTGGTTTTTGGCTTTCTTCACCGGCTTGTCAGCCTTGAAAAAATGAAAGCCTGACTGGAATTTGCGGACTTGGGCGCCTAAACATAAAAAGCGGCGTCTTCATTTACAAGGTACCTTGTAAATAAGAATGCCACTTCCGTCTTCTTTTGTCAAGAAAAAATATTAAGGTACCTTGCTATTTTTTAAATCATTGAAGTTCATAATCACAATCTTCAAGAATAAACATGGACACTGCCCTGGGCGGACGGCAGGTAGGAGACTCCCAGCCAGGTGATCATCAACAGCAGCAGGGCCAGAGACAACAGCCCCAAGGTCAGCCGGGGCCTGATGTCTTTGAGGCGCATATGAATGTAAAGCAGATAGGCCGAGGCGGTCACCAGGGCCCAGGTCTCCTTGGGGTCCCAGGACCAGTAATGGCCCCAGGCCTCCTTGGCCCAGGCCGCGCCGCTCAAAAGACCCAGCATCAGAAAGCCGAAACCCACATAGACCACATTGTCCAGAAAGGCATAGAGTTCCGGGTCGGCCTGGCCACGTTTTAGGCGCCGCAACTGCACCAGGCCGGCCATGGCGGCCACCCCCAGAAGAGCGTAGGCCAGCATGTAAACCGTCACGTGGGGAATAAAATAGACGCTTTGCAGGGCCGGCATCAGGGCCTGGGAGTGTATTTCGGGCTTCAAGAGGTTGATGATCGCAAAGACCGAGGCCAGCAGCGCCGAGAAAGCCAGCAGCCAGGGGTAGGGCCAGCGCCTGTAGGCCAGATAGCCCGCCCCGGACAAAAAAAGCGAATACCACAGGCGGGTCTCGCCCATGGTGCGCATGGGCGGGCGGCCCAAGTCGCGCCAGAAGGCGGCCACAAAGACCGTGAAAACAGCCAGGCCGGCCAGAAGAGCCGCCTCGGCCAGCCGCCGGCGGCCCCGCATGACGGCCGCGGCCGACAGCCACCACAGGCCGACGGCCGGGGGGGCCAAATAGTTGAATTCAGTCCAGGTCATGAGTCGGCACCTGATAATAACAGTCCCTAAGCGCCAGAAAAACCGTCATTCTTTGGGCGATCAGACGGCCGCCCTCCGGCGGCGGCCCTGCCAGATCAGGCCAAGGGCGCCGGCGGCCAGCAAAATCAGCCCGGCCTGAACCGGAAGCAGCCAGGGATCGTAAACCAGTTCGAAACTGCTGTAAGGCGACAGGCGGCCGGAGGCCTGATCATAGCCGTATTGATAAATCATCCAGGGGCCGATTTTCAGGGGGTGGTTGACTTCCAGCGCCGCCTCCCGCTCCTGCCCTTCCCGGGTGTAGACCTTGATTTTGGAACTGAAGCGTCTGGGTTCCGGCTGGGTCATGGCCACGACCAGGTTGTCATCCAGAGCCAGAAGAGAGAGCGGCACATAGCGGTTGCCGCTCAGCACCCAGCCCTGCCTGATCTCTCCGCTGGCAAGGTTACGGGCCAGAACATGGGCGGCCGGGGTCGAAGCCGGCATGGGTATTTCCCGGTAGCCGCCGCCCTCGCCCGGCACGGCCTGGTGAATATATTCCAGCACCCTGATTTCCCACTGGCCCAGGCGGCCGTCAACCCGGCCGGGGTCGATCTGGTGCCAGTCGGGCCGGCCTTCGGGCTGGGGCCGGCCGCTATGGCGGTCCACCAAAGCCAGTTTCGGGGAATAGAAATCCAGGTCGAAATCATCGAGGCGAATGGCCAGGGGCAGCTCCAGCACCTCTTTGTTCTCACCGTAAACCCGCCACTCCACCTGGCCTTCGTTCACATACATCACGTGACGCCTGAGGTCGGCCGCGCCCAGGCCGGCCGCGGCCATTAAAAGCCACAGGCCGCCGTGGTTGAGAAAGAAGAGGAGCCCGCCCCGCTTAAAGCGCAGCCGCCTGACGGTCACCAGGGCCAGAGAGAGCAGGATAAGAAGATAAATCAGCACAAAAGGCCAGCAGGAGGTCATTTGGGCCAGACCCAGGCGCAGAAAGAAATCAGGCTCGGGCGGCAGATGGAGCAAGCGGGGGGTCAGGCCCATGATAAGACTGAGGACCATCAGGCCCAGAATCAGACTGACCGCCCAGGGCACGCTGCCCAGCCACCTGAAAAGAGGGGCGCGGCTGAACGGGCGTCCCAGCAGGGCCAGAAGCAGGATCAAGGCGCCCAGCACGACATTGACGGGATAATGGAGGAAGAAATAATCGAACGGCCCGATGACCAGTTGGGCGGCCAAACCGCCCAGCATCAGGGCGGCGACAATCAGCAGGTTTTCCCGGTAGGAGCAGGGGAATCGCCACATTTTTTCGGGGTAGCTTTCCATCTTCAAGTGGTCTGGTCGCAGCCGGGCAAAAAGGGCGATTTTTGCCCGGCAGGGGACGGATTGGCCGACCGAACCGGTCGCTCCGCTCCGTCGCCCTCTCCGGGGTGACCGGCTATTTTTATAATCGGGCCTACTTTAAGGAATTGCTGCCTGGCCGGCGCCGGCTTCAGGAAGCTACTGATCAGCCTGCTCGCCTCGACGCAAGACCCGGCCCGGCGTTAAATACGCCCGTTCTTACGAGCCGCATCCAGCCACTGCGGCACCACGGTCTTCACAAATTCGGCTTTCTGGCCTCTGAGTTTATCCATATCCAGGCCGATATAAGCCTGGGCCTTTTCCTTGCTGGAAAGGTCAGGCATCTCGAATTCGGTCAGGCCCTGGCCATAAAGCACGTCCTTCAAAAGCATCTGGGCCTGAAGGGCCTTGTCCAGACCATGGGCCAGAATCCGCTGGGTCTCGATGGGAGCGTGGAAGGAAGCCCCGTGAGAGGCCACGCCAAAGTCCCAACGCCACTGGGCGGCCCGGATCAGCTTCTGGGCCGGGGCCATCTCAGCCTCGGCGGCCCCCTTCTCCCAGGCCAGCTTGGCCATGATGTGAGCCTTGGCCAGTTCCGGCTCCAGGCGGTCGCGGATCTCCAGAATCTTGTCCTGACGCTCATAGACGTAGCTGATCAGGTTGGCCTCGGTGTCGCGATGGCAGGTCTGGCAGGTACTGGCCACGTTCTTGAGCGGACTCATCAGATGATGGTCGGAAAACTTTAGGCCGCCCTCGGAAATGTAAGGCATATGGCAGTCGGCGCACGACAGGCCGCGCTGGCCGTGGGTGCCCAGTTTAAACAGCTCATAGTCGGGATGCTGGGCCTTGAGCATCTTGGTTTTGCTCAGGGCATGGGTCCAGTCGCCGTAGTCGAGGTTGTCGTAATAGGCCTCCATGTCCTCCATGCTCATACCGTCATCCCAAGGGAAGGTCAGGTATTTCCCGTCGCCCTTGAAATAATATTCAACATGGCATTGGGCGCAGACCAGGCTGCGCATCTCCTGGAGGGTGGCGTCCTTGATATTTTTGCCCTGCCGCTGATAAGCCTCCACCAGGGCCGGCCGGGTGATGGTCAGGTTCATGGTGGCCGGGTCATGGCAGTCGGCGCAGCCGATGGCGTTGACCACTTCCGGGCCCCAGTCGCTCCACTTGGCCTGGTAGAAATTTTCAAGGCCCTTTTCCTGCATCAGGCGAGGCACATCCGGGCTTTTGCAGGCCCAGCAGGTGCCGGGCTGAAGGTCCCCCTGACCGTCAACGCCCGGCGCGCCCACCCGCAGGGTCTGCCGCATGTCTTCAATCGTGTACCAATGGCCCCGGGGCGCGGAATAGTCGCGGGAGAAAGCGTAGCCGGCCCAGAGGACGACCATCTCCGGCCGGTGGGCCAGGACGTCGTCCATCACGCTGCCCAGATACTTGCTTTTAAAATCCATCTCCCGGGTCTTCTTCCAGGTTTCCCACTCCCGGGGATAGTTCTGGCCCCACAGGCCGCTCCGGGGCTCAATACCCTCAATGGGCACTTTGACGTTGTTGTAGATGGAGGCCACTTCGGCCCGGCGGAAGGTGATGGTGGCCGCCAGCACGGCCAGCAGAAAAACGCCCAGGGCCACGGCAATGAATACCGCCCCGGCCACGTAGATCGGGCCCTTGTTGATCAAGTCGTTAAACTTCATAGCACATCTCCCCCGAGCTGTTTACCGTCAATTAAAATATCAAAGCAGGTCGCTGAGCCACCCGGGAACCGGAGACTCAGGAAAAGGCACGATGGCGCCCGGCGCGGACGCCAGATTGCTGATGTTGGTATGGGGCACCTGGCTGTGGCAGTCCCAACAGGCCCGCCCTTCGCCCTTGAGCACCTGGTCGTAGGCCACGTTCATCTTGGTGAATTCGGTCACCAGGGGACTGTGGCAGCGCAGACAGTTTTCCAGGATGACGGCGCTGGAGCCCTCCCGGGCCCGGATGACCTGGGGCTGGCCGTCGACAGTGAAGACCGCCGCGTGATAGAGACCGTCCACAGCCTTGAAGGTGTAAGCCGAGACCAGATTGTCCTGAGGCACGTGGCAGTCGTTGCAGGTGGTCCAGAGCGCGTGGGAGCTTTTGCTCCAGGCCTGGTAATAGGGGGCCATGACATGGCAGTTGACGCAGACGGCCGGGTCTTCCGAAAGATAGGAATAGGCCCGGGAAACGTAAATAGCATAGGAACCCAGCCCGGCGATCAGCCCGGCCAGGGCAAAGATGCTCACCAGCATTTGATTCGGAGTCAGTTTGAGAAGAAAATTCATAAATCTTCCAACATCTTTCTCCCGTCGGCACACACGGCCTGAACCCGCACTCCGGCGAGATACAGGCGCCAAACGCGATCTTCCGACCTGAATACATCTTTCGGCGCCTGCAGGAAATCGACTCCCCACGAACCCTTAAGGGTGCGCAAACAAATCCCGGCCTAA
>JAISFR010000042.1 GCA_031263565.1 Candidatus Adiutrix sp.
TCAAGGTCAACAATGTATTCCCACTTGAGGCTCAGGATTTCGGATACCCTGGCCCCGGTCAAGGCCAGCAGCCGCAGCGCGGCCGCCATTAAGGCGTTGACCTGGCCGGCGGTCTCCAGCGACTCCAGGGCTTGGCCGACGGCTGAAAGCTCAGTTTGGTCCATGAACTCCATCTGTTTTTTTTCCTTATATTTCTCCAGGCCAAAAGCGGGGTTGGTCATACGCTCGCGAAAGCCGTTGACCTCGCACCAGCTGAAGAACTTGGAAAGCATGGCCAGGGTGCGGTTGGCTTGGTACGGGGTATTTTTCAAGCGATGATGGAGATGGGCCACATCGCGGTGGGTCACGTCCTCAATTCGCTCATTGCCAATGGCCGGAATCACGCACCGCCGGGCGATTCCTTCATATTGGGCGATGGTGTGGGGCTTCAGCTTGACGCGGACATGCTCTTTAAAGAATACCTCCAGGACGGCGGACACCGTCTTTCGGTCCTTCGACTGCTGAATATCCTTGGCCGGGTCCTGGCCGTGGACTACCTGAGCCTGGAGCCGCTTGGCCTTGTTGCGGGCCTGCTCGACGGTAAGGTCGGGGAACGCGCCCAGTTGCACCTGGCGCTTGGGGGCCCCGCGTCCTTTGCCGGCCCGATAACAGAAATAAAATGACTTGTGGCCGGTGGGCATGACCTTGACCGCCAGGCCGGTCACGCTGTCGTCGAAATAGACTTGCCTTTTTTCGACTGGTTCAATCGCTTCCAGGGCTCTTTTGGTGAACTTCATCGGGCCTCCAGGAGGTTATCATGGGGATCGGCATCATCCGGTTTGCTGAATCATTTGTATCACGGGCACCCACCGGGCACCCACCGTGGCGCAATCACACGACATCACGTGATAACTCACCATAACATAACTACCTGAAAAAATGAATATCTGACATCACGTTAAATCACACGATATCTCGGGAACAGTGACTCTTAATCATTAGGTTCACAGTTCGATTCTGTGGCGGCGCACCAACAAAATAAATAGGTTACAGTTTTTCGACTGTGACCTTTTTTCTTTCCTGGCTACCAAATAGCTACCAAACGCGCAGAAATTCCTAATCGGCGATGATAAAGCCCTCGCCATCTTTGGCCAGCTTCACCAGTTCCCTGAAGCGCTCTTTGGCTTCATTAATATTGATCGTCAACATGGCTTGGGCTCCTTCCATAGATATTCTAATCAATCATGCTTAAATTTTAACTCATCTTCCGGAATTGATCAACCAGGATCGGCCGGTTGAGGCCGCCCTGGGCATAATACCCCGCAATAAATAAAGCTGACAGGCGCATAATCATGGCTATCATTAATTTTTATTTAATCGCCGGCCTCGCAAATTTTGCTATAATGGGATTTTCGCTTTCCATGAAAATCACAACGCCCTGACCGCGTTGAATTAATCGTTGCCCGGCCGACAGGGCGGGTCCCTCGCTGGAATGTTGCCGGAGGTTCAAGATGCTCAAAAAAATCGCCTGCCAGGTCTTGACCTTCATGTTTCTGCTCGGCCTCTCCTCCGCCCTGAAAGCGGCCGAGGCGGTTGAAGAGCCGGGGCTTCTGGCTACGGTTCAACAAAAAGTGGCCAAAATCCCCGAAAGCGAACGGCCGCGTCTGGTCTTTTTGCTGAAAGGCCCGGACGGCCTGTCGGTCAACGGCGATGACTCAGCCCTGGCCGGACTGTTGGCTACGGTCGGAAAACCATTGAAAGCCGGGTCCGCCAAGCCGGCTGCCCTGACCCCGGAGCAATGGAACCGGTTCACCCCGGAACTGGTCATCGCCAAATACTCTGAACTGGGCGCCATCCGGGAATACCTGGACCAGGAACCCTGGCGGCGGGCGCCAGCCGTTCAAAACGGCCGGTTCATCGGCTTCCCGGATAGGCTGATCGACCGGGCGGCCGAATACCCCGGCTATCTGGCGGCCTGGCTGGCCGGCAGCCTTTATGATGAACAGTTCAGCCGGGAGGAAAACCTCGTCCATCCCCAGGAAGTCGTTTCCAGGAAGGAAATAAAGCTGGATATGCCCTACGTGGCCGCGGCTTCGGTGCTTGACAGCCGGATCATGGATTTCACCCACCGAACCCTGCTGATTGAGTTCGCTTCACCCCAAAGCATCGTTTCCACGGCCGACGGGCCGCTGGAACAGGCCCGGGCCATCGGCAATTCCTATTCGCCGCCGTCGGTCTGGAACATTTATCACCGGATGGGCTATGAAAAAGCCGAAAAACTGCTTTTTGAGATTCTGGGCCTCCAGGCCGGCCGGGCCTCCATTCTAAGCACCGGGGCCGACCTCAACAATCTGGCCATTGAAAGCCGGACCTTCCAGGACTTGACCGTCACCGCCCTGGTTACGGCCGGGGTGGAGAGCAACGCCGTCAGGGCGGCCAAAGACGAAGGGGCCTGGTTTGAGCCGGGCACCATCCACGTCATCATCATGGCCAACCGCCGCCTGTCCCCAAGGGCGGCGACCCGCGCCCTGATCACCGTCACCGAAGCCAAAACCGCCGCTCTTTGGGACATGGACATCCGCAGTTCTCAGACGCCCCTGATCAACCCGGCCACCGGCACCGGAACCGACGACATCATCATCGTGGCCGGGGAGGGCCGGACTTTGACCTTTTCCGGCGCCCACACCAGGCTGGGCCAGCTTATGAGTGAGGCGGTTTACGCGGGAGTGCAGAAAGCGATATTGAAACAGAACGGGAAACCGCCGGTGAGAGAGATCAGGGAACGTCTGGCTGAAAGGGGGCTGGCCTACCCGGAATTGGAGGAACTGATGACGGAACCGGACTGCCGGGAGTTCCTGGAAGCGGCCCTGGCCCTCAGCGATGCCCGCCAGACGGGCCAGCTATCCGGCCAGTCTTATTTCCAAACCTGGGCCGAAAAGGCGGCTTCGGACATCGCCGGGCGGCCGGTTGAAAAAATAGAGGGCCTCATTGACGAAAACGGCCTGCCTGCGGTGCTGGCCACGGCTTTAAACGCCCTGGCCACCGGAAAGAAATATCGCCCCGGACCGTAAGCCTTTCAATGACGCCTGACCGCACTCTTAAGAGCGGCTCTGAGGCGGTTATCAGCCAAGGCCTGAATCGATGAGCCCGAATCATCCTAAATCACAACAGGGCAAATTTCCCCTTCTGCCCCCTGATTATCCCGGAGGTCGCCAATGGTTGGAAAATTCAAGATAAGCACCGGACGAATATTGAGCGAACCGGCCCCGCCCCCCGAGACCCCGGCCCGGCCCGGCTACGGCTTTGAAGAGACCAGGCGCTTTTTATCGGAACGTTTCCAGGCGGCGGCCGAATCAGTTCGCTCTCTTCCGGCCGGGGCCTGCCCGGACGGCTATCTGGTCGTTGAAATGGTCCGGCATCCGGACCGGCTCGATAAAAGGGAATTTCCCGGTCATTTCCTCCAGTATCTGGGCTTGACCCTGCTGGG
>JAISFR010000113.1 GCA_031263565.1 Candidatus Adiutrix sp.
ATGGTCGCGATAGACGATTATGGCTGCGGTTATTCAAACAATTTGCGCCTGATGCAGCTTGCTCCCGATATCGTTAAAATCGACCGGTTTTTTATTACGGGGATCGATCTGGATCCCGACCGGCGGCAAATGCTGTCGAAGATCGTTACCTATTGCCAGCCGAAGGGAATCTCCGTATTGGCGGAGGGCATTGAGACGGAAACGGAACTGGAAACGGTCTTTCACTTTGGATGTACTTATGGGCAAGGCTACTATTTGGGAATGCCTGAATTAAGTTTGGCCAAAACTTGTGTAAAAGGACAACCGCCCGCCGCCCAAGGGCCATAAGTCGGAAGTGGCGTCCACCACCGTTATTTGAGAAATAAACCGACCGAAGGGCAATGAAATGAGATGTCGTGGGCGAATTTTGTATCTTTGAGGCCAGATAAAACCTGAAAATAGGGTTCAATAACATCAAATTTGTTATAGCTGATGACTTTTGTTTTCCGGTTATAAGTGAAGCCGGCCTCATATTTCCTGAAGGCGGCCCTGATGAAATTGGCTCTGGCGGCCAGTTCCCGGTTTCTGGTCTTTTTGACAAGCAAAATCAGCATTCGGTCAACTTCCTGGTCAGCCCCATACTGTTCACAGTTTTGCCGCCAGTTAGGATACTCAGCGGAATTATAAACGGCCAGGGCGTAAAAATAGGCGGAGGTGGCTCCCAACTCGCCGTGTTCACGCGACAGTTCTTTAAGCCGGTTCATTTTTTGGGCGAATTCAAGAAAAGTTGCCGGCGGATTGCTTAACTTCAGAATAGTTTCCCGCGAGTGTTCCGAGAGCCCGGCTCGGGCGGCGGCGTCAAATAAAGCGCTGAAATCATCCACCCATAAAGGGCCGAAGAGCGAAGCTGGACTTTCCCGGAAGGGATTGACGTTCGCCAGGGCGGACCTTTCGTTCCAGTTGGTGTTGCGGGAGAAGTGTCGGCGATAAGTATCGCGAAGCACCCGTTTGAGGCTTTCCGGTGAAGACGCCAAGGGTGTTTTCTCTTTATAGCGGCGCTGAGCCCAGCCTTGGGATGAAATGCCGCGCAGAACTTTTATGGCCGGCTGGTAATCAAAGCGGTTGATATAGGCCAGCCCGGTCAGTTCGTCAATGACTCGCGGCGTCCAGCCGACCACATTTTTTTGAAAATACAGTTCCAGGGCTCCTTCCGGTTTCAGTCTAATGCGCCGGATTTCTTTCAGGTCCGCCGGGTCCGACAGGAGCATGGCGATATATTCGCCCGCCCAATATAACGCGTTTGAGTAAGGTATGGTAAAGAGTTCACGGGGCTGCTCTGTGGAATCCATGTCGTTTTCAGCTCTCCGGATAGAGTGCGGGCCTTTTTCCAAAGCCGCGCTTGGATTGAATGAATTGAATAAGCGGGTGTTGACGACTTCAAGGCAAAAAAATGCCCTGGCGTCCTGGCCGGCCTCATGAAAACGTCTGGCCAGCACGGACTCCCATAGCGCGCGCCGGGCGATGGCGCCTGGATGATAAAAATTAACGGTTTCAGCCAGCAGCAGATCAAGTTTTGAAAGATCATCTGCCAAGCGCCGTTCATTGGCCGCATCCAGGGGCTTCAGCCAGGCGTCCTTCAACAGTCGGGTGATTTGAAGCTGTATGGGCATCAAGCTTCCGGCATTGTTGGTCGCCGCCGTATCAATATAGCCGGCGGCCGCTTTTTCATCCCGACGCATAATGGCCAAATGGGCGGCGGCTAACTGCCACAGGGCCGGATGTGGCCTGCCGGCCCCAATTTTCAAAAGCCGGCGCTCCAGATCAGGCTCAGGGGCGGGGTCTGGCGGATCGGATCCGTATTCAACGGGAGCACTAGTATAAATGTGCCAATGAATACCAATTGGCCTATAAGCCTTCCGTTCCATTCGACCGATGGCCGCGACCAGGTATTCTTCCAGGTTGTTGGGAATCCGTCCGCCGTGTTCTATCAGAGATAAAACGCCGGCCAGCGCTTCATGCGGATCGCCGCCGATAAAATTTCTGGCGCTGCGATAAAGTGCGGCTTCTTCAGGCGTGGCGGTCTGGAGCCATTTTAACTCCGGTTCGCTATAGATGGTTTTGCCGCCTTCATTTGATGCGGGGCGCGCCCGGTCTCCTCTCAATGGCCAATCGGTTATGTGCAAACTGGCCAAAGCGCTGGGCCCGTATCTGGCACTGCGGTGAAAAACAGCGGCGAAAGCCGCAAAGGCCTCCACATTGCGATCTCTGGCGTGAAGGCTGCCGCCGTAATAAGAACGGCACCACTCCAGGGGGGCGGTGGCCGGTTTATGCGCCAGATCGTTTTCAAAAAATTCAATCACCAGGTCATGCTCGCCGGCATAGAAATAAATGCGGATCAATTGAAACGCATATAACATCCACAGTTGAGGCGACAGGTCGGGGATTTTGAGGGCCGCTTCGGCCCTGGTCGCCAACTCGGCTAAAAATTCTTCTTTGGGCCGGGCCTCCTGTTTTTTGGCGTAACCCCATTGCCCGTCGGAATAGCCGAAGAGGCCGGGGCTGGCCAGGTCACGCGTAAAAACCAGGTAATCAAGGGCGGCCTGATTAGCGCTTTCAACTATGGCTCGGGCGGCCAGGTTGTCAGACAGCGGACCCTCCATAGCCGCCCCGTCGAAAGCCGCTTGCAGATGCTGCAAATCAGCCGGCGTACTTTTGTCGATCAAATTCAGCAAAGCCTCTTGGCCGGCTTCGTCCGGAGGCAGGCCAGCTATAATAGTGAACCAGCCGGCCAGGGTTTCCTCTTCAGCTTTCTCCAGACTGTCATATTTGTAATGCCTGGCTAATTCATCTTTCGGATATGAAGCGCGTTCACCTGATGGCCCGCATACGGGTGCGGCTTTAAGTTCGCTAAGCCCGGCCTGAAAGAAAATGCGCGCTTCCGGCTTGTGTTCGGGATTTAGCAGGGGGCTGTCCAGGCAAGCAAAGGCTTCGATGTGCAGCGCCATCAGGCTAATGACAACGGCCGGCAATACTTTCCAGAACATCAGCGGGCCACCTCCGGATTATGCTTTCGTCCATGTGATAGAATACCAGAAATTCGCTTTGGGGAACAGCCTGACGCAGAAGGTCGGCTACCGCCAGCAAGTCCTCGGCCCCTGGTTCTTCCAAACGCAGACGCCAGCCGGCCGGTATCAGCGTTCCTCCGCTGCTGTGAAAAGATTGTTTCGCCGTAAACAGCCCGCCACCGTCATCAACGCACAGGCTGGAGTCCGCCAGTTCCGGGGGCACGGTTCGCAATAAGCCTTGAAATTGATCTTGGTCATTGAAAACGACCACCCAGGAGAACAGCGGCAGGGCGATATCCAGAGGCAGGGGGTATTGGCCGTTGCCTTTCAGATATCGCGCGGCAATGGCTGGCTCAATGATTGAATTGTGCCGCCCCGGCTGTCGGAGGTTGCCCATATTATAGGCCATCAAAATGCCTTTATCGGCAGGCGGGACCCCGGTAGTTGAAAAATTATGGAACTGGTCCAGGCGAAGAGTGACGGCCAGTTGCCAGCCCGGCGGCTGCTTCTTCTTCAAGGCGGCCGCAAAGGCAAAAAAACTCTCCCTGGTGGCGGATGTCCAGTCACAATCAAGGTGCAGTTCCTTCACCGCTTTCAATTCATGAGCCTCGATCATGCCCGCAACCCGGTCGAACAATTTGTCAGCCAAATCAGATTCATCGAGAATATCTGAGCCGAAAACAGAATTTTCCAAATAAATGACCGGAACCACCGGCAAAGTCGGCTGCTGGGCGAAGGCTACCGTGGCTTGGGGAACAGGCTTCCCCCGCTCATCCAGAGTCACTTCGAAAAATCGCAAATAAAGGCGCTCGACGGCGACCTGCTTCAACCTGTTCCCAGACTCATCGCCAGGATTGAAGATGGTTTTCCAATAGTAAAAACTGATGGACGGCCCTGGCACATCCCTACGGTAACCGCCACCTGATACTGACGAGTCTGTTTTGGCTTCAGGCGGAGCCTCATCCGCGCAACCCAAAACAAAGATCATGGGTAATAGCCTTGCAAGCTTGAAAAGAAAACCTACCCATATACAAATACTAGGCCGATGCATGGTACTCATTTGATTACCCTCCAGACTTTTTTGGTGGACTTGAAGGCTGTAACCACGACTGTGGAGAATACCTGAAACTATTCGCCGGCTCACATTGTGCCCAAGATCTTGAAGCGTAGCGGAAGTGGGCTGCCGATAAATGAGCCCCCTTGCGGGGGCTATAAAACAATGGTTTTGTTAACCTTTATTACATGATTTAATGGGAGTTGTATTTACCGGAGATGGTGAAGCACTTATATCACGAATACTCAATGTGCACATCGTATTTTTTTACTTGTGTCATTTTTTAGCCCTATTTCATGCATAGTTATCTTGTATATTTTCCCTTTTTGGGGTGTAAACGAGGTTAATAATGGACCACATCTACTATACTGACTTGGATCACTAAAATTATGAAAGGCTTCCACAGTAATAGCCTGACCAGCTGGCACCTTTATTTGAAATTCTTCATTGGGGGTGTCGTAAATGAATATGGAATTTTTATGCAATATGTATCCGGCCAGCGCAAATTTTTTACAAGAATTATTACTGGCCGGATCGGTATTATACTAGTGAGCTAAAAAAATTGCATTAAATAAGGCGATATGAGATAATAGTTTATCAGCTGGTTTATCAAATTGGTTTATCAGAAGCAGCAAGGACTTTAAGGATATCATCTTAAAACCCTTGATATCTATGGTGGGCGGTGGGGGATTTGAACCCCCGACTCCCAGCTTGTAAGGCTGATACTCTAGCCGCTGAGTTAACCGCCCCCAGACTGAACGGCCTTCAATCCTGAAGCCTGATGCAATATATCAAAAACGGGCCGTCCGGGGCAAGCCTCTATTTTCAGGGCTGCCCTCTGGCCAGATCCACATAGCGCCCGGCCATGGCCTTGTAGACCATGTTTTCATATTGAATGGTCTGATACAGAGCATTGAGGGCCGACAGGCGGGAGGAGTTGGCGGCGTTGAGGGCCTCGAGCCAGTCGGACAGCTCGCCGGCCCCGGCCTCGTAACGGTCCTGGTGATACTGGCTGATGCGGGCGTCAGAGGCGTATTTCCGCCGGCTGTTGCCCAGGGTCTGCCGGGATTTTTCATAGCGGAAATAATAGGCGTCGACTTCGTTCAAGGCCGTGGTCAGGGTCTTTTCGAAATCCAGGCGGGTGCTTTCAAAGTCGGTTTCCGAGATGCGGAGATTATAGAGCACCCGGCTCCAATCCAAAAACGGCAGATTGATGGACAGCGCCCCGCCGGCCACGGGGGCCTCCCAGGCGGTATTGAAGGCCTGGCCGGCCGAACTGATGGCCGAACTGAGGCTGAGGTTCGGCAGCCAGCCCTTTTCAGCTTCTTCCACCTGTTTGAAGGCCTTTTCCAGCCGATATTCGGCGGCGCGCAGGTCCGGCCGGTTGGCCAGCACCGATAAGGGGATGTTCAGATCCAGCCTGGGCGGCCTCAGGTTGGCCAGGGTCTGGCCCTCGAGGTCCAGGGGCTGGTGGGGTTTGAGGTTCAGCAGGTCTTTCAGGGTCTGCTCGGCGTTTTTATGCTGCACCCGGTAGTCGGTCAGGCTGTTTTCAGCGTTCAGCACCGCCTGCCGGGCCTGGGCCGGCTCCACGGCGGCCACCTTGCCGGCCTCGTGTTTGGCGCCGACCGTGCTTTCAATGGCCCGCAGATTTTTGAGGTTCAACTGGCCGGCGCTGATGGCCTCGTTGAGGTAGGCCAGTTGGCAGTAGGCGTCGACCACGCTGTTGATCAGGGCCAGGCGGGCGTTTTCCAGGTCTTCGACGGAGGCTTCATATTCCCAGCGGGCGGCGCTGGCCGCATCGGCGATTTTTTGCCACAGGTCCAGCTCATAACTGAGGGTCAGATCGCCGCCCACCGAGCGGCTGGAGGGCGCCCCGGTCCTGATGTTCTTCCGGGCCGAAGCGTCCAGACCGCCGGAAAATCCGGGCACCAGATCGGCGGCCAGCAGTTTGGCCTGATAGAGAGCCCGGTTGACGCTGACCGCGGCCTTGGCCAGGTCGATATTGTTGGCCAGGGCCACCTCGACCACCTGGTTGAGTCGCGGGTCGTCATACTGCTTCCACCATTCCGGGTCCAACTGATAGCGGGCCTGGACCACGGCGTCGTATTCCAGGCGCTCGGCCAGATTCCGCTCCGGCCGGCTGACCCGGGCGCAGCCGGTCAGCAGCGGCCCAAGAAGGAGAACGGCCATGGTGAAGCGCAGAACTCTCATTATTCGTAGGCCAGGGCGTCAATGGGGTTCAACAGGGAGGCGTTGCGGGCCGGCATGAAGCCGAAAAGCACCCCGATGACCGTTGAACAGGCCAGGGCCAGGAAGATGGAGGCCGTGGAAAAAGACATGGTGAAATCGCTGGACAGGGCGTTGAAGGTCACCCCCACCACCCCGGCTAAGGCGATGCCGGCCAGGCCGCCGATCACACACAGGAGCACGGCCTCGATCAGGAACTGCTCCAGGATATTGAAGCGCTTGGCCCCGATGGCCATGCGCACCCCGATCTCCCGGGTCCGTTCGGTGACCGAAACCAGCATGATGTTCATGACCCCGATGCCACCCACCACCAGGGAGATCAGGGCGATGGAGGAAATCAGGAGGGTCATGGTCCGGGTGGTGCTTTCGATGGTCTGCTTGATGCTGTCGGTGTTCTGGGTGAAGAAATCCTGGCGGCCGTGCTTGACGGTCAAAAGGGCGGTCAGGTTTTTTTCGGCCACCTGAGAGGAGACGCTGTCGCTGACCTTGACTATGATGGAACTGATGTTGGGCTGGCCGGTGATCTTGCTCATGACCGTGGTATAGGGCGACCACATGGTCAGGCGGTCGGTGGGGCCGAACATGGCGTTCTGGGGCCGGGTCACGCCGATGACCGTCAGGGGCTGGCGGCTGAAGATCACGACCCGGCCGAGGGGATTGACCCCGGCCGGGAAAAGCTTTTCCCGGGTGTTGGGATCGATGACCACCACCGAAGCCACTTCGCGCACATCCTCCCGGGTGAAGAAACGGCCCTGATCAATCGTCAGTCCCCGGACGTCGAAAAACTGCTCGTTGACTCCGGTCAGGCCGGCGGTCAGGGTCTGGTTGCCGAAAACCAGATTGCCGGAAGCCGAAGTATTGGGGCTGGCGCTGTCCAGGTAGCTCTGGCGGGCCAGAAGGTCGGAATCGGAGACGGTCAGGCTCTGCACCCGCCCGCTGTACCGGTCGCCGAAACCGGCGCCGGGATAAATATTGATGGTGTTGGTGCCCATGGAGCTGATGTTTTCCATGATGCGTTCCTGGGAGCCCAGGCCCAGGGCCACCACCGAAACCACCGAGGCGATGCCGATGATGATGCCCAGCATGGTCAGCATGGATCTGAGCTTGTGGGCCACAATGGCCTGGATGGACATTTTGAAGGCTTCCAGGAACTGATCACGGTAGAAGGCGAAAGCGTCGACTTTTTTGTCCACCGGGTTTTCATAGCTTATGTCCGGGGCGGCCGTTCCCTTGCGCCGGTCGTCGATGACGGCCCCGTCTTTGAGCTCGATGCTGCGGTCGGCGTGGGAAGCTATGCCGTGGTCGTGGGTGACCAGGATGATGGTATGCCCTTCCTGGTGCAGATCCTCCAAAATGCCCATGACCACTTCGCCGCTTTTGGAATCCAGGGCCCCGGTGGGTTCGTCGGCCAGGATGATTTCCCCGCCGTTCATCAGGGCCCGGGCGATGCTGACCCGCTGCTGCTGCCCGCCGGACAACTGGTGGGGCCGGTTGCCCAGCTTGTCGCCCAGGCGCAGGCGCAGCAGGAGCTCTTTGGCCCGGTCGGTTCGGGCCAGATGGCTCAGGCCGGTGTAGACCGCCGGCAGGGCCACGTTTTCCAGGGCGGTCAGGCTGCTCAGAAGGTTGTAGCGCTGGAAGATGAAGCCCAGTTTCCGGCCGCGCACCCAGGCCAGGGCGTTGGCCGAAAGGCCGCCGGTCTTGATGCCGTCGATTTCATAGGTCCCGGAACTGGGCACATCCAGGCAGCCCATGGTGTTCATCAGGGTGGTCTTGCCCGAGCCCGACTGGCCGATGATGGCCACGAAATCGCCCCGCTTGATGCTGAGGTCGATATCCCTGAGCACGTGAACCCGGTTCTCGCCTTCGCCGAAGAATTTGTTGACCTTGTTGATCGTGATGATATTCATGGCCCCCGACCGCCTAAAAACGGGGCGGCCCGCCGCGCAGGCGGGTGCTGGAACTGGCCTCGGCCAGCTCCGAGGAACTCATCTGGGCGGCCACCACCTGCTCGCCTTCCGACAGGCCGGAGCGTACTTCAGTATTCATATTGTCGGAAAGCCCGGTCTGGATTTCCCGCTCCACGGGCCGGCCCTTTTCCAGAACCCGCACGAAGCTGCGGTTCTGGTAGCGGTTGACGGCTATGGACGGGACCGTCAGCACCCCGATGGCCTCCCCGATGGTAATGGTGTTCTGGGTGGTCATGCCGATGCGCAGGGCCCCGTCGTCATTGGGGGCCAGAACTTTACCGTAATAGTAAATGGCCGTGCCGGCGTCGATGGAGCCGCTGTAGCCGCCGTCGGAAAGGGTGGTCAGGCCGGGATCGACCGAATGCAGAAGGCCTTCAAAAACCCGGTCCGGCTCGGAAAGAATGGTATAGGTGACCCCCAGGCCCGGCTTGACCTTGGTCACATCGCCTTCGGAGATCTGCATCTTGATTTCCATCTGCCTGAGGTCGGCCAGTTGGATGATGGTGGGCGTGGTCTGGTTGGCGTTGACGGTCTGGCCTTCCTCCACCGGAACGGAGACCACCGTACCGTCCATGGGCGCCAGAATGCGGGTGTAGCCCAGGTTGGTTTCGGCCGTGTTGACCGAGATCCGGGTCTGGCTGATCAGGGATTTGGTCTCCTCGACATTGGCCCTGGCGGCGGCCAGGGCGTTTTCAGCGTTTTCCAGGCTTTCGTCGGAGGCCGCGTCGCGGGCTTTGAGCTTCTTTTCCCGCTCATACTGGATTTCAGCCACTTTCAGGGCGATTTCCCGGGAGAGCAGTTGCGCCTCGTAAGTGCTGAACTTGGCTTTGTTGATTTCCAGGTCGTTCTTCTGGGTGGTGGAATCAATTTCGGCGATCAGATCGCCCTTTTTGACTTCCTGCCCCAGCTCCACGGCCAGTTTTTCAATCTGGCCGGAAACCTGGGCGCCCACGCTGAGCAACTGCACCGCGGCCACTTCGCCGGTGGCGTTGACGGTCTTGATGATGTTGCCCCGGCGCACGGTCTCGGTCAGATAGCTGATCTTCTCGTCGGCGTCGGGGCAGGCGTGGATGACGATCACCAGCAAAATGACGAAGGCCACGGGTATGGCGAAGCGCGGAAGTTTTGGCATTTTTATCACGGGGTCTCCCGGGGTCGGAGCCGTCATCGAAAATTAAAATACAATATGTTGTGCCATATTTTTGACTGAAGGTCAAGATATAGTTCGGCGGCCGGGTTTCAAAAAAGTCCCGGGGAATGAATATTCACCATATTTTTTAGCTGCTTGACTGGGGAAATATTTGTTTGTATGCTGCATTGTTTTCAACAAGTCAGGCCGCCAGACCGCGGCTTTTTTCAGCAAGGCCAAAATGAGCGATTTCCAAGCCCATCAAATTTACGGCGTCATCGGGCATCCGCTGGACCACAGCCTCAGCCCGCTTCTGCACAGTGCCGCCTTCCGGCTTCTGGACCTGCCGGCCGCCCTGTCCCCCTGGCCGCTTACCGCGGCGGGACTGGCCGACTTCATCAGGGCCGTCCGCCTCCTGAACATCCGGGGGGCCTGCGTGACCCTTCCTCTTAAGGAAGCCATTTTGCCGTTTCTGGACGAGGTCAGCGATCTGGCCCGGGAGGTGGGCGCGGTCAATACCATTTATAGGCAAGGCCCGAAAGTTTGCGGCGAGAACACCGACCTATCGGCTTTTCTGGCGCCGCTCAAAGCCCGGCTTTCAGGGACCGGTCACCGGGTTCTGCTGCTGGGGGCCGGGGGAGCGGCCCGGGCGGCGGCCGTGGCCCTGCGCCGGCTTGATTTGAAAGATATCTGGGTCAGCCACCGCGGCGACGAAAAATCAGAGACCCTGGCCCGGGATTTTGGCCTGAAAAGCATTGCCTGGAAAAAGCGCGGCGAAATCGGGGCCGATCTTCTGGTCAACCTGACCCCCTTGGGCCTGAAAGGCGATTTGGAAAAAGAAAGCCCCTATCCGGCCGAGGCCTTGCGCGGCCGCGGCGGACTGGTCTGCGACGTGGTCTACAATCCCCTGGAGACCAGGTTCCTGCGGGAAGCCGCCGCCGCCGGCTGGGCCGTGGTCGACGGTCTGGACATGTTCCTGGGGCAGGCCGAAGCCCAGTTCCGGCTCTGGACCGGCCTCGACCTTCCGGAAGAGGCCAGGCAAAAGGTTAGGGACTTCCTGCGGAAGGCCTGACGGCCGGGCCGCTCAAATCTGATCTATCCAAATAAAATGCTATTTTATATAATACTTGTAGTTTTTCTGCTAAGAATCGCCGAGAACATGTATATGGCCTGGGTTGTTTTTTACTATAGGCTGACCAAGAAACCAGGCGGGATGTCTTTTCCGCTTTTTGGTGTTGAGCTTATCATCATTCCAGTGCTGGTCTTGTCCTCGGCCATATCTGATTTGGAACAATGGTGGGCCAAACCACTAGCTATATTATGGTTAAGCGCGGCCATTACTATTGCCTCCTATCTAGTTATCTGTAGTTCCCGGTGAGTTTTTCTAATTACAAATAGCCATCAGCCTGTGCAATATGTGTGTTCAACTTTGAGTTTGAAAGCCCTGTATATGTCATTCGCACGTTTTGCGGCCTCCAT
>JAISFR010000109.1 GCA_031263565.1 Candidatus Adiutrix sp.
CGCTTTCGCCGCCCCCGGCCCGGGCGATGGAAGAGGGAGAAAACAAGATCAGGCCCAGGACCATGATGATGAATTTCTTTTCGCCGAAGCTGAGTTTCATGGCGGGTGGCCCCGCTTTAATAACTGATTTGCAGGCCGGCGTAAAAAGAACGCCCGGGCCGCCAGGTTTCGCGGCTGTTGCCGGTGATGGTGCTGGTGCCGGTGTATTTTTTGTCGAACAGGTTCTGAGCCCCGACTTCCAGGGTGAAGTTTTCGGTCAGGTTATAGAGGGCCTTGAGATCCACGGTGCTATAGCCGCCGTAGGCCACCCTCTGGGCGTAATTATCGGTGCGGTCAATAAACACGCCTTTGGCCGAAGCATAGAGGCTGGGGATGATTTTCAAATCCTCAATCGGGCTGATTTCGGCGTAAAGATACATGGTCCATTCAGGCCGTAGGCTCACCATGTCGGCGTCGCCTGAATAAACGGACTTTCTTTTGCTGAGGAGATGGCTGACGCTGCCGCCGAAGGTCAGGTATTCGCTGGCCACGGCTTTGAGGCCGAGTTCCACGCCGGAATAGTCCACCCGGCCGACGTTGCCGTTGGTCGCATAAGGTGCATTGTTCACCATGACATTATAGGTGCCGATCAGATTCCGCACCTTGGTGTAGAACACAGCCCCGCTGAGTTCGAGCCGGCCGCTGATATCGCCTTTATAGCCGATCTCGAAGTGGTCGGCTTCTTCCGGCTTGATCCAGGTCGGTGGAAACAGCCCCGCGTTAGATAAGGTGTTGTCCCAATTGTACAGCGTCCTCTGGGGGGCAAAGCTGGTTTTGTGAGCGTAGGTGAAATGTATTTCGTGCTCGTCGGTCAGGTCGTAAAAAGCCCCGAACTGATAGTCGAAAGCGTCATAGGTCGGTTTTTTGGTGGCATGATCCCATTGGCCGCCGGGGTTGGCGTTGCTGTAGATGTAAGTACTCACCGCGTCGGTGTGCTGTTCCCGGTAGGCCGCGCCGAAAACCAGGGAGAGGGGGTCGATCGGCTTGTAGGTATATTCCCCGCCGAGCTCGTAGTAGGAAACCTCGGACTTCCGCCAGGGGCTGCCGTCAAAAGCGAGTTTCTCGTCGTGTTCCTCTTTGCGGTAGGAGAGGGACACGGCCGCCTTGTGCCGCTCATTGAAAGTGTAGCCGTATTCGAGCTGCCCGCCGTAAGCCGCGTCGTCGAATTTTTTGGGCCAACTATAGTCACTTGACGGGCTCGGGTTAGGTCCCCAAGGAGGAACGACGCCATTGATGAAACGGTAGACGGTGTCCTTATGCTCCTCATAATAGGCGTTGGCTTTGAGGTAACTGTTGTCGGTGGGTTTGGCGGTGAAGGTGCTGTAGAGCCTTTCGGTGTCCCATTGCGGCCAGTATCCCGTTTGGTTGGCAGTGCTGTAGTAAGAGCCCTTTTCAGCTTCGTGCTTGAAATAGCCGACCATCAGCTCGGTGTCTTCAGTGGGGGTCCAGCCGGCCATCAAATTTATCTGGGAGTCTTCGTTATAGAGGTCCGGGAGTTTGCCGTCCCGGTCCGACTGCGGGGTGGTCACCCCGCTGGGCAACATCCAGTAATCCTGCGATATGGCCTGATAGGAGGCCTTGAGGAAGAACTTCTCCTGCCTGGTGCCCACGCTGGCCCCGTATTCGTAACCCTGGTCGCCGAATTTCCGGTCGAAATAATGCCGGTACATGGCCTTGAAATCAAGCTCTTTGGTCGGCCGGGCGCTGCGCATGTTGATCACCCCGCCCAGGCCTCGGTAGCCGGGGATGAGGGTCGAGCTGTAGCCCTTGGAAATTTCCACGGTCTCGATATCCCAAATGGAAAAGCGGCCCAGGTCGTATTCCCCGCGCCAGTTGGTGGAGACCGGCAGACCGTCGAGAACGATTTTGATCCGGTTCTGGTCCAGGCCGCGGATGCCGATGAACTGCTCATTGCGCTGATTGGTGCCGCCGGAATTCTCCAGCCAGAGGCCGGGCTCGCCCTTCAGGGCCTCCCAGAGATTGGTGGCCGTCTTGCGGGCCATGTCTTCCTGGGTCAGGACCTCCATGGTGGTTTTAGTTTCCACCAGTTCGGCGGCCTCCAGGTTGACGGTTACGGCCTCCTCTTCCGAGCCGTTCTGGGCGTTCTGGGCCCAGGCCGAAGCCGGCGGGGCCAAGAGCACGGCCGCCGCCAGAACCATTAGGTTGCGTTTCATCATGTACCTCCGTGTTGCGTCATTTTGGGGCTGGTTTTTTATGGTCCGGCGGCGGAAAAAGCCCGAAAAAAACAGGCCCGCCCTCAAAAACAACCGACCAGAACCTCTGTTTCACGACAGATTGCCCGGGCCTGACCGATTCGCCCAATAGTCCCGTTCGATAAAAAACCACCAGATGTGGGGCAATATAACAGTTCCAAAAAATTTTTGCAAGTCTTTTGTTACGTTTCGTTATTTTTCATCTCTAAAGCGGGGCCCTTGCGGATTTTGGGCCCTGAAAATCGCCGCCGAAGGCCCGGGCCGAAGCCGGCCGCCTGGAAACAACATAACGAAACATGATAAAAATATATAAAATCATTGTGCGCCGAACGGCGACATGGTATAAATCTGAAATTATCCGGAGGTCAGGATGACAATCTTCAAACGCCGATACGTTTTCACCGCTCTTTTTTGCCTGCTGCTGGCCTGGGCGCCGGCCGCCCTTTCCGCGGACCGGGAAGTTCCGGACGCCCGCAGCGTCTACGGCCCCACCCTGCCCGCGACCACGGCCCTCTACGCCCTGGACCCGGAACTGATCGCCGGCTGGAACACCCCTTTGCGCCCTTACGAGAAAAAATTCATCCCTGAAAAATACCAGAAACTGCCGGTGCTGGGCGGCTGGTACGGCGAAGGCTTTATCCCCGACCGGGAAGTTCTGCTGGCCAGCGGGGTCAGGAAGGCCTTTTTCGTGAACAACAGTGTTCATGACCGCCAAAAGATATCCCAGTCCCTGAAGCAGTTGGGCATGGAAATAGTTTACGCCCCCGGCGGCCTCAGACAAACCCCGGACTGTTTCCGCGGCATGGGCCGGGACCTGAACCGCCCGGAGCGGGGCGAGGCCCTGGCCAGCTACGCCGAAAAAGCCCTGGCCGCCGTCAACGAGGCGGTGGGCGGCCTGCCCGAAGAAAAGCGGCCCGGCATTTATTTCGGCATGCAGGCCGACGGCCTGGCCACGGTCTGCCGGGGTTCGTCCCGGGCCGAAGCCCTGGAGATGGCCGGGGGGCGCAATGTCCACGAATGCCCGCCGGGCACGGAAAATTCATTCACCCATGTCACTTTCGAACAGCTCATGGCCTATGATCCGGAGGTCATTCTGATCTTCGAGCCCAAGTTTTTCGAAGCCCTGGCGGAGCACCGCCTCTGGAGCCGGCTGTCGGCGGTGAAAAACGGCCGGGTTTACCTGGTGCCCCGGGGACCTTTTTCCTGGCTGGAGCGGCCGGCCACCTATATGAGACTGATCGGCGTCCAGTGGCTGGCCAATATTCTCCATCCCGACCTGTTCCCGATCAACCTGCCTGAGGAGACCCGGGTCTTCATGAAACTGTTTTTCAACGTCGATCTCGACGACCGGCAACTGGCGGAGCTGCTGACTTCATGAACCGGAAAGTCATAGGCCTCATGGCGGCCCTGCTGCTGGCCGCCACGGTCCTGGTGCTGCCGGTGGGCCGCTTTCCGGTGACGGTGGGCGACATGGCCGAAGCCCTGGGCCTCTGGCTGGGCGGGGGGGAGCCGGACGCCCGCCAGGAGCAGATTCTGTTCCTGTTTTTCCAGGTGCGCCTGCCCCGCATCCTGGCCGCCATGCTGGTGGGCGCCTCGCTGTCGGTTTCCGGGGCGGTCTACCAGAATATGTTCCTCAATCCCCTGGTGTCGCCGGGCATCCTGGGGGTCCTGGCCGGGGCTTCCTGCGGGGCGGCCGTGGGCATCGTGATCTTTTCCTCCTGGCCCGTCACCCAGGCCCTGGCCTTCCTCGGCGGCCTGATGGGGGTGGGCCTGTCGCTGTTTTTTTCCTCGCTCTACCCCAAGGCCCGAACTCTGGCCCTGCTGGTGGGCGGCCTGGTCAGCAGTTCCTTCTTCACGGCCATAACTTCCATTTTCAAATACCTGGCCGACCCCACCCGCCAGTTGCCGGAACTGGTCTACTGGCTGATGGGCACCCTCTCCCGTTCCGACGCCGGGCAACTGGCCTGGATAAGCCCCCTGATGCTCCTGGGGCTGACCTACCTGGCGCTGAACGGCAAAACCCTCAACGCCCTGAGCCAGGGCGACGAGGAAGCCCAGGCCCTGGGCGTCGAAAGCGGCCGGACGCGCCTGAAGTTCATCGGCGCGGCCACCCTGATCTGTTCCCTGGCCGTGATCCTGGCCGGCATCATCAACTGGGTGGGCCTGGTCATTCCCCATGTGCTGCGCCTGATGGTCGGCCCGGACAACCGCACCCTGCTGCCGGCCACGGCCCTGGGCGGAGCCCTGTTCGTGCTCCTGACCGACACCCTGGTGCGCTCCATCTGGACCGTGGAGTTTCCCCTGGGCATCTTCACCTCCCTGATCTGCATGCCGCTGTTCGCCTATTCCCTGTGGCACGACTGGAGGCGGGGATGATCGAAGTGCGGGATCTCCATTTCGCCTACGCCGCCGGAGGGGAGGTTTTAAAGGGCCTCACCCTGTCCTTCGGCGCCGGGGAGGTGGTGAACATTCTCGGCCCCAACGGCTGCGGCAAAACCACGCTCTTAAAACTGATGCTCGGCTTTCTGCCCGCGCCGCCGGGCTCGGTGCTCGTCGAAGGCCGGGACATCCGCGGCTACGGCCGCCGGGAACTGGCCCGGCGGCTGGCCTACGTCCCCCAGGCCCACCACGGGGTCTTCAATTACACGGCCCTGGACATGGTGCTCATGGGCCGGACCGCGGCCAGCCCCTGGCTGCGCTTCAGCGACGACGACCAGCGCCGGGCCGGCGCGGCCCTGGAGCGGGTCCGCATCAGCCACCTGGCCGGCCGCCACTACCTGCAGCTCAGCGGCGGAGAAAGGCAATTGGTGCTCATCGCCAGGGCCCTGGCCCAGAACAGCGCCTTCCTGATCATGGACGAACCGGCCGGCGGCCTGGACTACGGCCACCAGTTTCATCTGCTGAAGCTCATCAGGGAACTGGCCGACGACGGCGGCCCGGGCTTTGTCCTGACCACCCACCACCCGGAACAGGCCGTTTACCTGGGCGGCCGGGCCCTGATGATAAAAGCCGGGCTCCTGACGGCCGACGGCCCGGCGGCGGAAATCATCGACGGCCGGGCGGTCCGCGATTTGTACGACCTGCCGCCGGAATTTTCAGGCGGCCCGGCTTCGGCCTGGCGGGATTATGCGCGTTGACCCGGAACTCCTCGAGGACATTGAATGGCCGGGGGAAGAAGCGGCCCGGCCCTGGCCGTGGCCGGCGGCGGCTTTCGGCTTCGGGCTGTCCCTGGCCCTGCATGTGGCGGTCTTCTGCGCTTTTCTGTTTTACGGGGCACTGGCTTTCAGCCTGTCCGGCGGGGGGCCCGGCCCATTGAACGGCTACCTGGCGGTGGGCCTTTACGGGGCCCCGCCGGGCGACCCGGAGGGCGGCGACGGACAGGAGGCCGGGGAAAGCCGGGCCGACGAAGGGGAAGCGCCGGGCGACAACGACGCGCCGGCCGAAGCGCCGCTTTTTGATCCGCCGGATTTCGAAGTTCCGGCCAGCGAGCCCGTCACCCTGGAGCGGCTGGCCCCCCCCCCGGAACCCGACCCGGAGGCCATAGCCCTCATCAAGGAAGCCGAAAAAAAAGAGCCGCCCAGGAAGCGGAGCAGCCGGCCGGCCAAAACGGCGGCGGTCAAAAAAGCGCCGGCCCCTGAACCGCCAATCGGCCGCCAGGGCGGACCAGGCGCGGGGCAAGCCCTGTTTGGCTCAGGCGCCGGCCAGGGGCCGGGAAAAAACGCCGGAAAGCCGGGCGGCGGGGGCGGGGCCGGTGGCGGCGGGGGGGGAGGCGGCGGCGGAGCTGCCCTGAAAAGTTATCTCAACGCCAACTTCAGCTACATCACCCGCCATATCCGGCGCAAAATGGTCTATCCGGAGGAAGCCAAACGCCAGGGCGTCACCGGAACGGCGGCGGTCGCCTTCACCATCAACCGGAGCGGCCAGGCCTCGAATATCAGAATAACCCGCTCCAGCGGCAGCCAGCTTCTCGATCAGGCCGCCCTGAGCGCCGTTCAGCGGGCGGCCCCGTTTCCGCCGCCGCCCGCGCCGGCCAACGTCAGCATCCCCCTGCGTTTCGGCCTTAGATAAAGGGAGGGCCTATGAAACGGCTTATCAAGATGGGTATCGCGCTTCTGCTGCTGCCGATTTTTCCGGCGCCGGCCTTTTTTCCCGCGACGGCCGAAGCGGCCGGCGGCGGGCCGATCAAAATAATCGTGACCACCGACATCCACGGCTACCTGGCTTACGATCCGGAAAACAGACGCCCCGGCCTGGCCCGGCTGAAAGCCTATGCCGACCGGCTGGCGGCCGACGGCTATCTGACCTTTCTGCTGGATTGCGGCGACGCGGTCAGCGGCGGGGCCTACGCCCAGGCCGACCGGGGCCGCCTGGCGGCGGATTTGATGGGCCTGGCCGGCTACCGGGCGCTGACGCCCGGCAATCACGAGTTTGACCACAACGAAGCGGAGAAGAATTTTCTGTATTACAGCGAAGAGCTGCTGCCCCTGATGCGGCGGCACAGCCCCGGCCGGCCGGAAGCCACGGCCGTCAACCTGTCCTATAACGGCCGGGACCTGCCCGGCGTCACCCGGGCGCCGATAATCATCTATGACGAAACCGCTGAAAATCCGGACGGCCTGCGCCTCATCGCCGCCGGAGTGGCCCATCCCTATACCGCCCGCCCGACCCTGGCCCCGAGCATTCCCGGCTACGACTTCGGCCTGAAGGCCGACGGCGGGGCCACCCGGGAATTTTTGCTGGCCCAGCTCGATTCCGCCCTGTCGGCCTACGGGCGGGACAATGATGTGGTCATTGTTCTCAGCCACCTCGGTTTCCCGGACGACCGAAACGGCGACCAGGTCGCCGGCCCCGACCTGGCGGCCGCCGAAAACGTCGATTTCATCGCCGACGGCCACAGCCACCGGGCCGTAGCCCCCAGGCGGATAGGCGCCGCCGTCTACGGCAACGGCGGCCGCTACCTGGAAAATTTCCTGGAGATCAGCATCGAGAAGGATCAGCGCCGCATGGAACTGAAAGGTTTCAGCGATCTGGCGCCCATTCCCCCGGACCCGGGCCTGGAAGAACGCCTGGCCCAATTCGAACTGGCCCACGGTTTCAACGAGGTGCTGCTCAATCTGGGCGACGATGTTTTCAGCGACCGGAACCCGAACCGGGGCCCCAGCCCCCTGGGGCGGCTGATAACCCGGAGCATGGCCGCCGCTTCGGGGGCCGACCTGGCCTTTCACAATTCAACGACCATCAGGGCCGGGCTGCCCCGGGGCCCGGTGACGACACGCCTGATGTACGACGTGCTGCCCTTTGCCAACGCGCTCCTGACCTACCGCCTGACCGGCCGGGAAATCGAAGCTCTTTTCCAAACTTATCTGGCCGACGGTCCCGGCCGGGTCCAATTCCACGGGGTGCAAGTCCGGGCCTACCCAAAGCCGGGCGGCGGCCTGGTTCCGGCTGAAATCAGGGCCGACAGCGGTGAGGCCCTCGAGCCGGAGAGGGTCTACAGCGTAGCCGTCAACGGTTTCCTGAGCCGGGGCCGGGGCGGTTTCAGTTTCCAGGGGCGGGAAAGCCGGGATCACGGCGATTTGACGGCGGCGGTCATAAAACAGTTGAAACAACTGGCGCCCGGCGATTTGAACGGGGAAAGCCTGCTCGGGGACAACCTGATCGTAATGGAATCCGGAGCTGAAGCCGGGCGGCCGGAAAAGCTTTCCTCACCGGGGGCCGGGAGCGGCCGTTAAGGATTCCTCACCTTAGCGGGCGGCCCCTAATCTGAAGTTCCTGAGTACACCTACTATATATTTGCATAATTCATTGATATTTAATCAATAATCTGGAAAGGGCAAAAGTTTACATGTCCATGTAAATCTACCTTGAATAAGGGATGTCAATGCGTTATTATATCGCCATGTATCCTGGACTCTTGATAACGCATAACGATGTCCAGTGTTTTTACAGGCTAACGTGTTTAATTTATATGCTTTAATGATTAATTAAATAATCAGGTAGGCCCTCGTCATACCTGACGCGATGCATAACGAGAGATCTTTGTTTTTAACATCTTGATTATACTATGATTGTATGGTTACTCGTCAGGAGTGCCCGAGAGTCCAGGATGTATATTCGCCTTGATTCCTGATCAACGGTTGATTGTCTGCCGGGCGAGAGGCTTTAGAGCCTATTGTAACGACTTTCATAGCCAGTAAAAATTTTACAACCCGCATTAGGTCACTTATTTTGCTGCCTTTTTTGGCGCGGCGTCAGGAACTCCGGCTTAATAATCAATTGCAATAACTCTTTGCCTGAAAGGATTCACATATGAATAGCTGGTATTCATTAAAATCATTGGCAATATTGTTAGCAATTTTTGTGGTCATTACCTTCATTTGCTACCAAGCGGCAATGCTTCTTATTTCAAGATCCTTAATCAAAATTCTTATTGGGATAATTATTTTAATGTGTGTAAATTCCCTTTGTTTATGTAAAATTATGAAGAGCTGGCACCCATTAAAATCATTGGCAATATCGTTAGCAATTTTTGTGGCCATTACCTTCATTTGCTACTTGGTAGCAATGGTTCTTATTTCAAATTCCATAGACAGTCATTGGGGTTGGTTAGGTGCAATACTTTTAATGAGCCATATAACCCTTAACTTGCTTATAGTAATTCCACCAAGCATCTTAATTACCCATGCGATCGTTACAAATGATGCTTCAAGTAAAATAGAAGAATACACTTATATAAAAACGATCTTTTTATTTGTTGTTATCTCGATTATAGTGTTTGTAGTTGCATTCATTGGTTTCAAGCTAACCGGAAGGTGAAAGCGACCGGGTCAAGTCCTGTTTTCGCGGGAGTCTGGCAAGGCGTTGCGGACGATGCCTGACAGATCGGCCAACAAGCTCTTGAAACCTAAATCTCCGTCGATTTTTGCACATACAATAACTAAGGACAAGAGATATAGGCTTTCAAATCGGCTTCACAGATTCCGAATGCTGCGAAAATATCACGCTGAGTCTTTGTCAAAGGATTCATGATACGCCGGCCGTCTGAGAACGAAACAAGTTTGATTTTTTCAAGCTCAGAGACCAATGCGTCACCCGGTCATGGAAGAACGCCTGGCCCAATTCGAACTGGCCCACGGTTTCAACGAGGTGCTGTTCAATCTGGGCGACGATGTTTTCAGCGACCGGAACCCGGACCGGGGCCCCATCCCCTGGGGCGGCTGATAACCCGGAGCATGGCCGCCGCCGCGGGCGCCGACCTGGCCTTTCACAATTCAGCGACCATCAGGGCCGGGCTGCCCCGGGGCCCGGTGACGACGCGCCTGATGTACGACGTGCTGTCCTTTGCCAACCAGCTCCTGACCTACCGCCTGACCGGCCGGGAAATCGAAGCTCTTTTCCAAACTTATCTGGCCGGCGGTCCCGGCCTGGTCCAATTCCACGGGCTGCAAGTCCGGGCTTATCCCAGGCCGGGCGGCGGCCTGGCCCCGGCCGAAATCAGGGCCGACAGAGGCGAGGCCCTCGAGCCGGAGAGGGTCTATAGCGTAGCCGTCAACGGTTTCCTGAGCCGGTGGCCGGGAGCGGCCGTTAAGGAACTTAGGTGGCCATATCGTTTCGTGTTGCTCATAAAACAACCTTTGCTTTTACACCCAAAATGGATATAATTGATCTGATAAAGAGGTGACGCGCACAATGACCGAAGCATCCTCACCTTGGGCGGTGGATTTCACCGGCCCATCGAAGAAACAAAAAGAGAATTTGCCAGAGGATATTTACTCGTTGTTGCTCGCCCTGAAAACGGCCCTGGAATGGAAAGGGCCGGAGCGCAAAGAGTGGCCTCACTACGGCAAGCTGGCCGGCAAAGGTAAAAATCAGGATTACCGCCATTGCCACCTCAACAATAACCGCCCTGTCTATGTAGTGGTTTGGAAGGTGGTCGATATGGCAGTTCAAGTCATGGAGATCAGATATGTTGGCACACATGAAAATGCAGACTACCGGCGCATCCACTGAAATTCTGTTGACCATACCCAGTGAAATGAGGGAACAAATCACAGGCGCCATCAACCGTGTTTTGAAGGCGACCGGGCTTAAAGTGCGTCGAGTCAATGAGGACGGCGAAGAACTGTATAGCGCCGCCGAGGTTTTTCCTGAAGCCCACCCCGGCCTGGTCATGCGCGGCTTCAGGCTTAAAGAGGAATGGAGCCAGGAAGAACTGGCCGAGCGCCTGGCGATCACCCAAACCCGCGT
>JAISFR010000034.1 GCA_031263565.1 Candidatus Adiutrix sp.
CGGGAGGGACGGGCGAAGGAGCGCATGTTCTTTTTATCGCGCTGTATTTTGCCGTCGTATGGCTCTGCACCGTCAGGGAGACGGCGGTGGTGGATGTTTTGGGAAAATACCTGACGCCGCTTCTCCTTGCCGGGCTGACGGCGCTGATTGTCGCGGGCGTTGTCAATCCCGCGGGACGGATCGCCGCGGCCAGCGCCGGCAAGGGAGATATTGCCCTGAAGGGGATCATCGCCGGCTATGAAACAATGGATATGATCGCGGCGCTATTTTTCGGGCTGATTGTGATCAATTCCTTGAAAGCGAAAGGTCATGCCGGAGGAGACCGGGGCTTCCGTCACGTGGGACTGGCCGCGTTTGTCGCCGGCGCGCTTTTGTTTGTCGTGTACGGAGGATTGTGCTATCTGGGAGCCACAGTATCCGCTCTGTATCCTCACGATGTGGAGCCGGGCCTGCTGGTGGCGGAAATAGCCATGCGGGTTCTCGGACCGTTCGGCGCCGTGGTGTTGCGCATCACGGCGGGCCTCGCCTGTCTCACGACCGCCGTTGCCCTGACGGGTTGTGTCGGCACGTTTTTCCGGTCCCTGACCAAGGGCCGCTGCTCTTACAAAGCCGTGGTGACCGCAGCTTGTCTGGTCAGCGCGATGGTCGCCTGTCTGGGGCTGGCCGCCATTATCAAACTGGCCGCCCCCATTCTGCTGATCCTTTATCCCGGAGTGATCGTGGTGGTGACGGCGACGCTTTTCGGCAGGTCCTCACGCGGCGGCGACCGCATTGTCAGATACGCTTGCGCGGGAGCGCTGGCGGGCAGCGCATTCGACGTTCTTGGCCCGAGTCTCCCGGGCATTTTCGTGACCCTGCCCCTGCATGTTTACGGATTCGGCTGGCTGCTTCCCTCGCTCGCCTGTGGAACGCTCGGCGCATGCACCGGCCGCCTAGGGAAACGAAAGTGCCTGGAGACATAAAGGGTAAACGCCCATTTCTACAGGGCTTTTTGAGCAAGCTGCTTTTTGGGGCCGGCCTTTTGCCGATGGCCGTCGGCCTGGCGGCCTGTTCCGGGGAAGCGGTCCGGACTCCGGACGCCGGGCCCCTCAGCCAGACCGGGGAGGACGGTTTCACCGAGGCGCCCCTGGTCACCCTGGCCCATTGGCGGGATTCCACGGCCAATGAACGCTATGCCTTTCTGATCGGCTTTATTACTATGCTGGAACTGGAAAAAGAATGGCAGGGCCGGGCCGGGCAGGGCCTTCTGCCTATGGAGCAAAGCCTGGTGACGCCTTGGCTGGACGGTTTCGCCGGCCGCCCCCTGGCCGAGATTTACAGCGGCCTCGGCCGCCATCTGAGCGCCCACCCGGGCGACCTGGACCGCCCGGTGGCTGAGGTGATGTGGTTCGTATTTGTCCAGCCCCGTCTGGATAAAAAAAACCGAAGCCAGGCAACGGCCCCGGACCATGATTAATCAACGGACTTCACTCTTTTTGAGAGGTGTGGAATGAAAAAAATTATTTCCGTCTGCCTGCTGGCCTCCCTGATGGCCATGCCGGCCGCTTGCACCAACATGTCCAAAACTTCCCAGGGCGCCTTGACCGGCGCGGCCGGCGGCGCCCTGGCCGGAGCCGGCATCGGCAAACTCTCCGGCGGCCACGGCGGGTCCGGAGCTTTGATCGGCGGCGCTCTCGGCGGCGTGATCGGGGCTATTTACGGGGCCCAGGAAGAACGCCAGAGCGACGGCTATCGCAGCGACGGCTACCGCGGCCGCGAATAGAACCCCGAAAACGGGGCCGGGACGATTCAGGGCCTCTGATCCGGGTGGGCTTCCAGGTGGGCGCTCACCAGAGCCATAAAGGCCTGGCCGAATTTTTCCAGTTTGTGCAGGCCAACTCCGGTCACCCGGAGAAACTGATCCGGGCTCTCGGGTTTGATCTGGGCCATCTCCCTTAAAGAGCGGTCGGAAAAAACCACATAAGGCGGAACCCCGGCGGCCTCGGCCAGGCTGCGCCTTAAGGCCTTAAAGGCGGCCAGAAGCTCTTCGGACAGGGGCGGCCGATCCGGGGCGGCCTCTTCTTGCCGGCGGCGAACTCTTTCCTTGACCGCCGTCCGCAGTACGTAAAATTTCTCCTCGCCCCGCAAAAGCGGACGGGCCCGGGGGGCGGCGGCCAGGGTGGGATAGCGCTCGTCCCCTGAATTCCAGGCCAGGCCCCGGGCCAGGAGAGCGGCCATCAAATCCCGCCAGAACTGGCGGTCATAAGCCCGGCCCACGCCGTAGGTGGGCAATTGATGGTGACCATGGTCGCGGATCTTGGCGCTGTCGGCCCCCACCAGAATATCGGCCAGATGGCCGGCCCCAAAACGCCCGCCGGTGCGGACCATGGCCGACAAGGCCATCTGGGCCGGCACGGTGGCTTCGAATCGCTCCACCTCACCCCGGCAGACGTCGCAGCCGCCGCAGTCTTTCCCGGGCAGTTTTTCGCCGAAATAGGCCAGGAGGGCCCGGCGGCGGCAGCCGTCGCGCTGGACGAAGTCGATCATGTGCCGCAGCTGTTCCAGGGCGGCCCGCCGCAGCTGGTCTTCCGCCAGTTCCTCGGCAAAACGCCGCCAGAGAACCATTTCCTGGGGCCCGTAAAAAAGGGCGCAGTGGGCCGGCTCGCCGTCCCGCCCGGCCCGGCCGGTCTCCTGGTAATAGCTTTCCAGGTTCTTGGGCAGATCGCCGTGAATGACGAAACGCACATTGGACTTGTCAATGCCCATGCCGAAAGCCACCGTGGCCACGATGACCTGGCAGCGGTCCCGCTGAAAGTCATCCTGGGCCGCCCGGCGATCCTCATCACCCATTCCCGCGTGGTAGGGCCGGACCGACAGCCCCCGCCGGGCCAGCCCGGCGGCCGTCTCCTCCACCTTTTTGCGGGTGGCGCGGTAAACCAGCCCGCTTTCCCCGGGGTAGAGTTCGATTATTTCCATGATCTGCTTTTCCGGATTTTTGGAGCGGGGCCGGACCTGGTAATGAAGATTGGGGCGGTTGAAGGAGGCCCGGATGGTCAGGGGCGAGCGCAGCCCCAGGCGGGCGCCGATGTCTTCGGCCACCCGCCGGGTGGCCGTGGCGGTGAAGGCCGCCAGGCTTTTGTCGGGAAATCTTTCAGCCAGGACTGACAGCCCCAGATAGTCGGGCCGGAAATCGTGACCCCACTCGGAGACGCAGTGGGCTTCGTCAATGGCGAAGAAGGACAGCCGATAGCCGGCCAGTTCCTCCAGAAAGTCGGGCCTCAAAAGGCGTTCCGGAGAGACGTAGAGGAGATCCAGACGCTCCAGGCTCAGGGCCCGCCTTATTTCAGCCCGTTCGGCCGGGGAGCTTACGCTGTTGAAGGCCCGGGCGTCCAGACCCGTGGCCCGGGCGTTGTCCACCTGGTCTTTCATCAGGGCGATGAGCGGACTGACCACCACGGCCGCGCCCGGCAAAAGCCTGGCCGGCAGCTGATAGCAGAGGGATTTGCCGCCGCCGGTGGGCATGACCGCGAAAACGTCCCGGCCGCTTAAGACGGCCTCGACCAGTTCCCGCTGATGGAGCCGGAAGGAATGGAAGCCGAAAACCTCGGCCAGGGTTCTTTCCATTTCACTGGCAAATTCCATTTTCCACCAGGCCTCGCTCCGGCCGCTTCAAATAATGCCGGCGGCTTCTTTGGCGGCTATTTCGGCCTTCAGGGCCCCATAATTGGCCAGGACCTCCCGACGGCCGACAATTGGCCGGTCATGCCCGCAGATGACCAGCGCCACCCCGTCGAGATTCTCCAGGCGGCGGACGCTGGCGTACATGTCCCCCGCCCGGCCGCCGACCAGGTCGTGGGCGCCGATGGTCCCCGGAAAATAGAGATCGCCCGTCAGCAGAACTTTCCTCTCCGGCCAGTGAAGGCAGATCCCGCCCGGCGTATGGCCAGGGGTCAGATAAACCTGAAAACGGCGGCCGCCGAAATCCAAGGGACCCTCGGTCAGACGGCGGCAGAGCCCCGGCGCGGGCGGCGGACAGTCGGGCCGGAAGAGAACCCGGCCCGGCCCGTGCATATAGTCCAGATCCAGTTGGTGCAGGGCCAGGGCGGCGCCATAGTCCCGGGCCAGAATCGCCCCGGCTTCGACATGGTCGGGGTGGCCGTGGGTGAGGATGACCAGGGTGATCCGGTCCGGGGCCAGTCCGTCGTCCAGCATGGCCTCCCTTAAGACCGGCCAGCGCCCGGCCAGCCCGGGATCGATCAGCAGCGCTTCCGGCCCGTCGATGACGATCGTATTGGCGTTGAAAACCCCATCCGGAGGATTCAAACCGCCGGGGCTGCCGTAAAAATAAATATCATCCCGCAAACGCATGAACTCTACCTCTCACGATTTAAACCTTGACCCGGCACCTGAGCTTCCCAACAGTCAATAGCCGCTTTCCAGCCAGCGGACGACGCTCCCCAGATAATCAGGCTCCCGCTGCAACCTTGACAGAAGCAGGTCGGCCTGATTCGGCAGGGCCGTGGCCAGTATCTGCCAGCGCCAGAACCAGGGGCTGCCCGGCCGGTCCCAGCGGGCGTGGAGGCGAATCAATTCTTCCCGGTCGGCCGGCCCCTCGAAAGCGGCCAGCATTTCCGCCGGGCTCAGGTCGCCGTATCCGGAAAGAACCAGCCTGGGCTTCCGCTCACCCGGCGAAGGCCTTCTGAAAAGCAGCTCGGCCGAAGTCCGCAGCCAGCGGGGCCGGCCCAAAAACACCGGCCCGCCGTCATCGGCGGCGGCCGGGCTGGTCCACTCCATCAAAGGCGAGGCCCCGGCAATGTTGTAAACCTCGGCCCCCGGCCGGGGATCAAGATTTTGGGTAAAGCGCTCCACAGCCAGGCCGTCGGCCTCGGCGGCCACGGTCACCCGCCGCCCGGGGCGCAGTCTCAATTCCCGGTAATCGAAAGGTTTCAGATCCAGGGTCCGGCCCTCGACCCGAACGGTCAGATCCCGGCCCAGGCCATTGTAGACGGTCAGGCGGCTCAGGCCCAGCCCCTGGCTCTGCCAGATGAGAAGAGCCAGGAGACCGGCGGCCGCCAGGACCCGCCCGAAGCCGACCCGCAGGCGTTCGGGGGCTGAATAAATCCGGTGCTCAAAGGGATCCGGCCAGAGGGCGCCCGATCTTTCCCCGGGCAGGGCTTCAGAGCCGGCCGGCTCTTCGGTCAAGGCGCTTTCCGGAACGGGCCCCACGGCCGGGGCCGGCCCGGGTTCCTCCTTTTCCAGTTCCGCCTCGGCCCGGAGCAGTTCGCCAAGGGCTTCAGGCCGGTTCTCCGCCCGGCCCCTCTCGGCCAGGTAAAGGCGCCCAAGGGCGGCCGTGAGGGCTTCGGGCCAGCCCCGCCCCCAGCGGCGGGCGGCCGCCAGGTGGGAACTGCGGACCCGACGATGGTGAGAGGCCAGGCGCTGCCGATAGCGCTGAAGGCGGTAATCCAGATCCCGGATATCCGCCTCCGTTTCCCAGGACAGGCGGGGCCGGCCGTCGGCCAGGAGAAAGCCGTCGCCGGCCCGGTCGGCCAGGAAAGCCGCCAGCCGTTCCCGTTCGGCCGCCAGGAGAGCCAGATCCCGCATTTCAGCGCCCAGTTCGGGCGGATAGAAAAGGCCGGGATCGTCTTCAGGACCCTGGTCGTATAATTCGTCAAAAGTCCGCACTGCGGAACAGACCGGCTGATCCAGATAAGCGCCGCGATAACGGGGTGCCAGCCAGGGCTCCCGGTAAATTGGCCCGGGCGGCCGAGCGGCCGGCAGCCCGGGCCCGTCAATTTCCAGGCCGTAGTCCGGGGCGTCGTAAACCCTGGCCAGGGCTCGCCCGACGGATCTCAATTGAGCGGGCTCGAAATCAGACCCGAAAAGATTGCCGGCCCGGCGGGCCCAATCCAGGGCCAGGGCCCGGGCTTTAAGCAATTCATCGCTTTCCGGCCCGGGATCTTCCCATTTCCGGGCGGCCAGGAAGAAAAAATAGCCCCAAAGCCGCAAAAAAAGACGGGTGGGCTCCAAAAGCAGATAGGGGCCGCGCAGCAGCCGGAAAGAGGGCCCCCAGGCCCGCAGGCACAAATCCAAAGGGCTGCGGGCGGCCAGGAGGCAGGCCAGCCGGGTGGCCGGCCTCAGCCGGGCGCGCCTTAAAATCTCGGCCTGAAAAGCGGCCCGCCTCTCCGCTCTGGTCACGGCCTCAAAAGCCGGCCCGATCTCCAGGCCGGAACGGGCCGGAACGGGCAGCCAGACCAGAGGCGAAAGAAAGTAAGATTCTCTGAGAAAAAGAGCCGGCCCGGACGGCCGCCGGGGCAGATAGAAAAGGCCCTGAGCCAGATGGACGGCCAGAGGCCATAAAAGAAGCGAGGCCGCTATGGCCGCCGCATCGCCGCCGCCGACGGCCGGAAGGAGATTCAGGGCGCTTTCCAGGATCAGGCGGGTCAGCGCGGCCCAGGAACTTAAAAAAAGAAGCGAAAGGCCGATTACGGCCGGACCGCCGGCCCGGGAAGCGCTTTGCCTGTCCTCCGCCTTCAAAATCCCCTCTCAGCCTCCCGCTTTGGCCTTCGCTTTTTCAGGGCTGCCCTTATGATACGGCAGATGCCTGATGATGGTATAGGCCCGATAGACCTGCTCCAGCAGAATCAGGCGGGCCAGCTCATGGGGAAAGGTCATGGGCCCCAGGCTTAAACGCAGGTTGGCCCTGGCCAGCAGGGCTTCGTCCAGCCCCCAGGGACCACCCACCACCAGATTGAGCGCCTTGACCCCGCCGAGCCGCATTGCCTCCAGACGGTCCGCCAGATCGGTTGAGGAGAGCCTTTCGCCCGCCAGATCCGAGGCCAGCAGATGCTCTCCGGCTCCGCAGCGTTCCAGCAAGAGGCTGCTTTCCCGGGCCCTGGCCAGGGCTTCGGCGGCCGAGCCGGGGCCGGGCGGGGCCGGGCTTTTCAAAATATGTTCCCGCACCTCAACCATGGGCCTGAGTCGCTGGAGATAAATCTTGATTCCTTCGGCCAGATAGGGTTCCCTGGTCTTGCCGGGAAAAAGGAAATTGAGTTTCACGGGCTCCGCCCTCTTAGGCCCGGCGCCGAATCAAGGCCGCCAGCCGCCAAAATACGAAAAAGCCCCTGAAAAGTCAAGGGCTTCATGTTTTCCGCGTCAATGAGAACAGCGGCCGGGGCGCTTACTTTTTGGCGCCCTTTTCGTTGTTGACCGCCTCTTTCAGGCTTTTGGCGGCCTTGAACCTGACCGCTTTGTGAGCCTTGATGATCACCGGTTCATTGGTCCGGGGATTGCGCCCTTTCCTTTTCTTCCGCTTCACCACTTCAAAGACGCCCAGTCCGTAATAGGCGAAACGCCCTTCTTTTTTAAGCGTCTTGATTATGTTGCCCACCACTGTTTCCACGGCCCCCTTGGAAGCCGCTTTGGTCAATCCGGTCTCTTCCGCCACTTGGGCAATCAGTTCCGCCTTGGTCATAGCTCTGTTCTCCTTGTTAATATCAGCCCGTTGTCAGCCGTAACGCAGCCGGATTCCCGCCCGGGCCGCCATTGCCAAGACAGCGGCCTGGTTAATTTTCGGAATGGCCTTCAGCGAAAGTTACGGGACAAAAACGGCCCTTTCAATTTTCTTCACTATACACAAAGCCAAGCCATTTGAAAAGCCAAAAAAGGGAATTTCTTTCTTTTTTTTCATGAGCGCCGCAATTTGACAAGCTTGGCATTTCTCTCTTGCCAAAGCCGTTTTTTTCGTCAATAATGACGGGATTGACTCCCACCGCCACGCTGGCCCCGGCCCTGAGCCGGGCCGCGTCGGCCGGGCGAACTTTTTAAAGGATTCTGTGTCTGTATGAGCCTCTTTGAATTTCAGCGAATGAAGCGTCTTCCGCCCTATGTTTTTGCCACGGTCATCGAAGCCAAGATGGCCGCCCGGCGGGCCGGGGAGGATATCATCGACCTGGGCATGGGCAACCCCGACATGGGCACCCCCAAACATATCGTCGACAAACTCCTGGAGGCCTCCTCCAAGGAAGTCAACCACCGCTATTCAGCCTCCCGGGGCATCACCAAACTGCGCCACGCCATTGCCAACTGGTATGGGCGGCGCTACGGGGTGGACCTGGACCCGGACAACGAAACCGTGGTGACCATGGGGGCCAAGGAAGGCCTGGCCCATCTGACCTTGGCCACCATCACCCCCGGCGAAGTGGTTCTGGCCCCGGACCCCACCTACCCCATTCATTCCTACGCGGCCATCATTGCCGGGGGCGATCTGCGGAATGTGCCCATCGGACCTGACCGGGACTTTTTCGCCGACCTGCAACTGGCCGTCAGGCAGACCTGGCCCCGACCCCGGATGCTGGTGATCTCCTTCCCCCACAACCCCACCGGAACGGTGGTGGATCTGCCCTTTTTTGAAAAGGTGGTGGATTTCTGCAAGGAAAACAAAATCCTGGTGGTGCATGACCTGGCTTACGCCGACTTGTGCTTTGACGGCTACAAGGCCCCCAGCCTCCTTCAGGTCAAAGGGGCCAGGGACATCGGCGTGGAGGCCTTTTCCATGTCCAAGAGCTACAGCATGGCCGGCTGGCGCATCGGCTTCGTCTGCGGCAACCGGGAAATGGTCTCGGCCCTGACCCGCATCAAGAGCTACCTGGATTACGGGGCCTTCCAGCCCATTCAGATCGCCTCCATCATCGCCCTCAATGAAAGCCAGGACTGCGTCGAGGAGATCGTCTCCATCTACAAGGAACGGCGAGACGCCCTGGTCTCGGGCCTGGACCGGGCCGGCTGGCCGGTGCCCAGCCCCAAAGGGGCCATGTTCATCTGGGCCAGGATCCCCGAACGCTTCAAACACCTCGATTCAGTGGATTTCTCCAAGATGCTCATCCGCGAGGCCAAGGTGGCCGTTTCCCCGGGCCTGGGTTTCGGCAACGGCGGAGAGGGCCATGTGCGCTTCGCCCTGGTGGAAAACGTTCAGCGCATCAACCAGGCCGTGCGCGGCATCAAGAAAGCTTTTTCCACCCTGGATTGAAGGCCGGTTCCGGACTGTTCGGCCCAATCTTTAAACCCGACTGTTCCAGATTGCAGGAAAACCTATGAACTATAACGCTCAACCCTATGGGCGCTATATCAGCGCCGGCCTTGGGGACCGTCTGCGCCGGCGGATGCTGGACAACTGGCGCGGCCAGGAGCCCTACGCCGCGCTCAGGCCGCTGGGCGCTCTCTACGGCTGGGGCGTCAGGCTGCACCGGAAACTCTACGGACCCCTGTTTCACAGTGAAAAGGCCGCCGCCCCGGTCATCAGCATCGGCAATCTGACCGTGGGCGGCTCAGGCAAGACCCCCATGTGCCTGGCCCTCTCGCGCCTCCTGATGGACCGGGACCGCCGGCCGGCCATTTTAAGCCGGGGTTACGGCCGCCGGGCCCCCAGGACCGACGCCCCGCTGATCGTCGGCAGCGGCCGGGGGGAACCTTCGACCAGCCCGCTGGAGAGCGGCGACGAGCCCTGGCTGATGGCTTCCCAACTGCCGGGCCTCAGGGTGGTGGTGGACGCCGACCGGGTGCGGGCGGCCCGCACGGCGGTGGAGCATCTTAAGGCCGATCTTCTGATTCTGGACGACGGCCATCAGCAGCTCAGGCTGGCGGCCGACTGCCGGGTGCTGCTGGTCCCGGCCCGCAACCCCTTCGGCAACGGGGCGGTGCTGCCGGCCGGTCCTTTAAGGGAACCCCTGGCCGCCCACCGGCGGGCCGACGTGCTGGTCTCCGCCGGGGCCGAACGCCCGGCGCCGGAAGTCATGGAACTGGCCGGGGGCCGGCCGGTCTTTGCCGCTGAATATCATTCCACCGGCTGGCGGCCCCTGGGATCCCGGGAAGCGCTGCCGCCGGAAGCCCTGAGCGGCCGGCGGGTCTTCGCCTTCTGCGGCCTGGGCCGCCCGGAGAGTTTCGAACGGTCCCTTCAGAGGCTCAAGGTCGATATCCGCTACTTTGTGGCCCTGCCGGATCACTTTGAATACGGCCGGGAAGCCCTCGACGGGCTGGGCTTGGGCTTCATGTCCACCGGGGCCGAATTCCTGGTCACCACCGCCAAGGACGCAGTCAAGATCCCGGCCGATTTTCCCCTGCCGGTGATGGTGCTGCAGATGGAAATGGCCATCAGCCGGGCCGATGAATTTGTGGACACGGTGCTGAGAATTGCCAAGCGCTGAGCCGGCCGGGGCCCCGAAAAAAATACTGATCCGGGGGGCCAACTGGGTGGGGGACGCCATCATGACCCTCCCGGCCCTCTCGGCCGTGGGCCTCAATTTTCCTGAAAGCCGCCTGGAAGTCCTGACCCGCCCCTGGGCCCTGGCCGTCTACCAGGGTCAGCCGGAAGCGGCCGCCGTGCGGGCCCTGGCCGCCGACGGCCCGCACCGGGGTTTTTTCGGCCGCCTGCGCCTGGCCCGGGAACTGGCCGCCGAAGGCTTTGATCTGGCCCTTCTCTTTCAGAACGCCTTCGAGGCCGCCGCCCTGGCCGCCCTGGCCCGCATTCCGGAGCGCTGGGGCTACGCCCGCGACGGCCGCGCCTTTCTGTTGAGCCGGGCCGTCAAGGTGGAGGAGCGTGACCGCTACGTCCACCAGGCCTTTTACTACCTCACGCTCCTGGAAAAGCTGGGCCTTGAGGCGCCCTTCAGCCGGCCCCGCCTCAAGCCGCCGAAAGAAGCGCTGCCGGAGGCCGGGGCCCTTCTCCACCAGTCCGGCGGCCGCCCGGATGATTTTTTGCTGGCGGCGGCCCCCGGGGCGGCCTTCGGCCCGGCCAAACGCTGGCCGGTGAAAAATTTCGCCGAAGCCGCCCTGATGATTTTGGAACGGACGCCCGATCCCCGGCGGGCCAGAATCATGATTCTGGGCGGCCCAGGAGAAGTCGAGGCGGCCGGTCAACTGGCCGGGCTGCTGCCGCCCCGCCAGACCCTGAACCTGGCCGGCCGGACTTCCCTGGGCACGGCCATGGCCCTGATGAGCCGGGCCTCGCTTTTGATCAGCAATGATTCGGGCCTGATGCATGTCGGCGGCGGACTTGATATCCCCCTGGCGGCCGTCTTCGGGCCCACCGATCCCCTGACCACCGCCCCTCTGGGCCAAAGCCGCCTGATCCGCTCCGAGGTCTCCTGCGCGCCGTGCCTGAAACGGGAATGCCCGCTGGACCGCCAGCATTGTTTCGACCAGGTCAGCCCCGAGAAAGTGGCCGCGGCCGCCCTGGATCTGCTCCGGAACCCGCTGACAAATGAGGGGCCCGGCCGGGCCGTCTTTCTGGACCGCGACGGCACCCTGATTGAAGAAGCGAATTTCATCAGAAGCCCGGAACAGGTGCGGCTGATCCCCGGTGCGGGCCGGGCCGTGGCCGCCCTCAATCAAGCCGGCTACCGGGTGGTGCTGGTCACCAACCAGTCCGGCCTGGCCCGGGGTCTTTTCAGCCTGGACGATCTGAAGCTGATTCACCGGCGTCTGGCCCGGCTGCTGGCCGAAGAAGGCGCCCGGCTGGATGCCGTCTTCTTCTGTCCCCACCACCCCGAGGCGGCTGTGGTGCCGGAGTGGAGCGGCCCCTGCAACTGCCGCAAACCGGCCCTGGGCCTCTTTGAAGAGGCTATCGCCCAACTGAAGCTGGACCCGCGCCGCTCGGTCTGGGTGGGCGACCGGGCCCGGGATCTGGCGGCGGCCGAACATTACGGCGGCCGCAGCGTGCTGGTTCTGACCGGCTACGGACTGGCCGAAGCCAAAAAACGGAAATTCACCCCCACCCTGGTGGCCCCCGACCTGCCCCGGGCCGTGGAGTGGATTTTATGAAAAATACGGAAATCCGCAAGCTGCTGATCGTCAAAATGAGCGCCGTGGGCGACGTGGTCATGGCCCTTCCGGCCCTGGCCGCGCTTCGGCGGGCCTGGCCCGGGGCGGCCATCGACTGGCTGGCCGAGCCGCCGGCCGCCGGCCTTCTGGAGGGACTGCCGGGCCTCAGGCGGCTGATCGTCTCCCCCCGGCGCGGCCTGGGCGGTCTGGTCAAAGGCGGACGGCCCCGGGAGGCCCGCCGGCTGCTCTGGAATTTCCGGACCGACCTCAGAAGCGAAGATTATGACGTGGTGCTGGATCTTCAGGGCCTCTGGAAGAGCGCGGTCAATGTCTGGCTGAGCCGGGGCCGCCGCAAGGTGGGCTTTGCCCGGACCCGGGAACACAGCGGCTGGGCCCTGAATGAAAAGATGCCGGCCTACGACCCGGAAAAGCACGCGGTCAGGCGCTATCTGGACGCCGCCGCCTACCTGGGGGCCGACCCCTCCTGGCCGGCGACTGAACCCTATTACCAGCCGCCGCCGGCGGCCGAGGCCGAGGCCGGGGAATTGCTGGCGGCCCTGGGCGAGTCGGCCGGGGCTTTTCTGGTTTTAAACCCGGGGGCCAAATGGCTCACCAAACGCTGGCCGCTACGGCACTGGGAAAGGCTGGCCGCCCGGGCCTCGGCTTCTGGCCGGGCCCTGGTCGTCACCGGCGGGCGGGAGGATCTGCCTCTGGGTCAGGCCATCAGCCAGGCGGCCGAAGGCGGGGGCGTCCTGAACCTCTGCGGGCGCACCAGCCTCCCGGTTCTGGGGGCGGTGCTGGCCCGCGCCTCGGCCGTGATTACCGCCGACACCGGTCCCATGCATCTGGCGGCGGCCGTGGGCGGCGGCGGACTGGCCCTCTTCGGCCCCACCCGACCCAAGCGCACCGGCCCCTTTGGCGGCCATTTCCAGATAATGACTCCCCCGGCCGGCTGCCTGGGCTGCCTGAAAAAGAATTGCCCCCAACCCTGCCTGGAACTTTTGAGCCCGGAACTGGTCTGGGACCGGGCTCACCGCTTTTTGGAACAGGAGGCGCGGCCTTGCCCGGTTTCCGCCTGATGCTGCAGCTTTCAATAGCCGCTCTGTTCTTGACCGCCGGCGCGGCCCTGGCCCAGAGCGGGCCGGAACTCTTTCGCCAGGGCCGTTACCGCGAGGCCTATGCGGCCCTCTGGCCGGCCCTTCAGGCCGGGGAGCCCGAGGCGGCCTTTTACGGGCTGATCATCCGCCGCAACGGACTTGACGGCCGGGCGCCGGCCCGGCCGGCCGAAATGGCCGCCCTGTGGAACATCCTGGCCGCCAATCAAGAACGGATGAACGCCTCTTCAGATGACCCTTCACTGGCCCGCGACACCCGGGAGGCCTATCGCACCGCCCTGGCCCAACTCAGTTTCTTCGGCCCCCAAGCCCCGGCCTGGCCGCCGCGCGTCGGGCCGGAGGACCGGCCCCGGGCCCTGGCGGCCGCCCGGCATTTGCAGGCCGCAGCCCATGATTTCACGCCGGCCATGAACTTTTTGAGCTTTCTGGACTTCAACGCCCACCGCGGGCGCCAGACCCAGGCCTTCAGCCGGACCTTGAAAGCGGCCGAGCAAGGCGACCACCTGGCCATGGGCAACGCGGCCTGGCTCTACCGGGAAGGCCTGGGCGCCGAAAAGAACAATCTCCGGGCCGCCCATTGGGCCCGGCGGGCCGGGGACGCCAGCCCCGGAGAAGCCCGCGGTCAGAACGAACTGGGCTATTGTTACGAAAGCGGCCGAGGGGTCAGCCGGGACCCGGAGGAAGCGCGGAACTGGTACCGCCGAAGCGCCGAACAGGGCCATGCGCCGGCTAAACTCAATCTGGAGCGCCTGGAAAGCAAGCGCGACGCCCCGCCGGCGCTGGACAATTCAATCCGCTTCTGACCGACGGCCATTGACAGGGAACTCAAAAGCGGCGGGGCCGCTTAATAGGCCCTGGGAAAAAACCGCCCCGCGCCTGGGCCACCCAGACAAAAGGTAATATTCGACGCCCCGGCTCACAGGGGGCCGCACAAA
>JAISFR010000092.1 GCA_031263565.1 Candidatus Adiutrix sp.
CTCTCTCTCTCTCTCTCTCTCTCTCTCTCTCTCTCTCTCTCTCTCTGTAATTTATAGTACCTATATAAAATTATTATATTTCTGGAGAAAATCCGAGGCCGGCCGCCCGCCGGGACGGATTTTCAAAAAAGGACGCGCAAAGGATCTCTGCAAACTGAGGCATCTTGTTGAAAACGCATTCCCGGTTTTGAAGCAACGGCGAGGAGTCACCGTGCGTTATGCCAAAAATGCTTCCTCATTTTTGGCTTTCGCAGATAATCGAAGTTTTGTCCACTGGTCTGATTTCATTCAGGAGAACGGCCTTCGTCAGGCGGAATCAGCAGAGGGATGATGAATCATGACTGATGTTTATTTGTTTGGCACTAACAATGTAAGCCGGCTATTGGTCAATTACCTAAAAACAGATGACCGCTATTCTATTCTTGGTATTACCGCGAACAAAGAATATTGCACATCTCCTGAATTTCTCGGATTTCCGCTTGTGCCGTTCGCGGACCTGGCGCCGAATACAGATAGCTTCGGTATTATTAATTGCGTAGCTTATTCCCAAAAACTGCAATTGCGGGAGGCCATCGGCGCGCAGATACTCGATAAAAACATACCTCTGATTTCGTATATCCACCGTGATGCAGTTGTTGACGGAGTGGAACTCGGCCAGGGTTGCCTCGTGCTGAACCGGGTGGTGATTGAACCATATTCAAAAGTCGGAAGACACAATGTATTCTACGGTGGAAACTATATTTGCCATAATACGTCAATAGGTGATTGCAACTGGTTCAGTGCCGGTTGCGTCGTGGCGGGCGAGGTTCAAATAGGAAACAGGAATTTCATAGGGATCAACGCAAGCATACGGAATGGCCTTACGATAGGATCAACGACTACGGTAGGCATGGGAGCGGTCATCGTCAAAGATGTAAAAAGCGATACCACGGTCTTTGGCAATCCGGCAGTTGTGCGAAATAAAGAGCAGATATAGTCGCGGGCGATTGTAATTGTAGCAATTAGGGCTCAGTTCATAAATAACTTGTACATTCTCCTGGCCGCGTTGTTCTCGTTTTGGCCGCTAACAATCCGGCCAAAACGAGAACGCCTGGCCAGAAAAACGTACAAATTGTTTCTGAACTGATCCTAAGTGACAAGATCATACTTTTTCTCATCGCCATATATTATTATCTACTGCAATTATAAGTGATCGCTGGTATAATATTGGATGAATGACCGATTTCAACAGCTATCTGAAAAGGATGTTTATGAACGATACTTTTGCGCAGGAGAGCCGCGCTGAAATACAAAACCAGGCTGACGACACGGCGTTGCACAAGCTCTCAGCAGAGTGGCTCACGGCGTCAGAAAAAAACAAATACACGTATCACTTCCGGTGGCTGGGCCGCCCGATAATCCAGATTCCCCAGGATATAGTGGCCATGCAGGAGATCATTTTCCAGGTGAAGCCGGACTTGATTCTCGAAACCGGCATCGCCCACGGCGGCTCCCTGATTTTTTCCGCCTCCATGCTGGAACTCAACGCCGCCTGCGGCTGGGGAGCGCCGGAGGCCAGGGTCCTGGGCCTGGACATCGACATCCGGGCCCACAACCGGGAGGCCATCGAGGCCCACCCCCTGCATAAACGGATCACCATGATGGAGGGCTCCAGCATCGACCCGGAAATGATCGCGGCCGTGAAGGAATTCGCCCGGCCCTACCGGAACATCCTGGTCTGCCTGGATTCCAACCATAGCCATGACCATGTGCTGGCGGAGCTTTGCGCCTACGCGCCCCTGGTCGCGCCCGGCAGCTATTGCGTGGTCTTTGATACCGCCATCGAATACTCGCCTTCAGACGCCTTCCCCAACCGCCCCTGGGGCCGGGGCGACAACCCCATGACCGCTGTGGACGCCTTCCTCAAAGAGCATCCCGAATTCGCCATAGACGGGATCATGGACGCCAAGCTGCTGATCAGCGCGGCCCCCCGGGGCTACCTGAAGAGGCTCGGCTGACCGGGCTCAGGGCCATATTTTCAAGCCGGGGACGGCCGTGACGAAGCGGCCGCCCCCGGCTTTGACCATCGCCAGTTGGGCCGTTATCTCCGCCGCCAAATTCCAGGGCAGAATCAATACGTAATCCGGCCGGGCCGCCGCCAGTTCCCCGGGGCTGACCACGGGTATGAGGCTGCCGGGCAGGAACTTGCCCTGCTTGGCCGGGTTGAGGTCGGCCACGGCCGGCAAGAGGTCCGGCTTGAGACCGGCGTAGTTCAGGAGGGTGTTGCCTTTGGCTGCGGCCCCGTAGCCGAGGACCAGACGGCCGCCCTTTTTGGCCGTGAGCAGGAAGTCCAGCAGCTCCAGCTTGAGGCGGGCCACGGCCTGGCTGAAGGCCGCGTAACTTTCCGGGCGGCCCAGCCCGGCGGCTTCCTCCCGGGCCAGAAGGGCCGCCACCCGGGCGGAGACGGGGGGGGCGCCGTCGGCCAAAGCCGCGTAGAGGCGCAGCGAGCCGCCGTGGGTGGGCAGTTCCTCGACCTCGAAGACCGTCAGGCCGTGGTCGCGGAAGAGCCGCCGGGCTACGGTCAGGGTCAGGTAGGAATAGTGCTCGTGGTAAATGGTGTCGAACTGGGTTTCGGCCAGCAGGCGTTCAAGGTGGGGGAACTCGAAGGTGGCCAGGCCCCCCGGTTTGAGCATGGCCGCGAAGCCCGCGACAAAGTCGTTGAGGTCCGGCACATGGGCCAGCACGTTGTTGGCCACCAAAAGGTCGGCCGGGCCGCGCCGCCGGCGCAGTTCCCCGGCCGAGGCCCGGCCCCAGAAAAAGCTTTCGGTCGGCACGCCCCTGGCCCTGGCGGCCTCGGCCACATTTTCGGCCGGCTCGACCCCCAAAACCTCCACCCCCCGGCGGACGAAATATTGCAGCAGATAACCGTCGTTGGAGGCCACTTCCACCACCAGGGCGTCCCGCCCCAGGGGGCGCTCGGCCAGGCGCCGCTCCACGTAGGCTTCGGCGTGCCTGAGCCACGAAGAGGAGTAGGAGGAAAAATAATCATATTCCCGAAAAATGGTTCCGGGATCGACCAGGGCGGAGAGCTGGGCCAGACCGCAGGCCGGGCAGAGCATCAGCTTGAGCGGATAATGGGGTTCCATGAGATTCAGGTCCGCCGGGGCGCGATAGGCATTGGCGGGCGGCTGAACGCCCAGGTCCAGAATCTCACAGCGCAGCGGCCGGCGGCACAGAAGGCAGTCGGACATAAGCAATACCTTATTTAATTTTAATTATCGGGAAGCAGGCCGACCATGGGAATGGCTTTCAAAAAACCGGCGATCCGGAGCCCGGCCCCTCACGAATTCAAATAGTCCGGGCGGCGGTCAACTGGGCGGCGCTGTCCTGGCCGGCGGTAATTTGGGTGGCTTCGGCCTGGCGGCAGACCGTATGCCAGGCTTCGACCAGACTTTCCATCATTTCAATGACATCCTTGAGAGCCTGACAGTCACGGCTGATCTTGGCCTTCAGGAGATGGCCGGTCCAGAACTGGTAGATGCGCTTGAGGTTCGAGGCGATGTCCCCGCCGTCCTGCATGTTCAGGGACTGGCTCAGTTCGCTGATGATGTCCAGGGCCCGGTTGATGTAGTGGGCTTTGGCCGGAATGTCGGCCGTCTCCTCGGCCCGCACGGCTTCGTGCAGAAACTTGATGGCCCCCTCGTAAAGAAGCACGATCAGGCGCCCCTTGTCGACGGTGGTGACCTGAGTCTGGCGGTATTGACCGGTTCCGTAGTTGTTCATAAATATCCCCCGATTTCAGTCAGCCGGGTGAGCTGGAATTTTCGCGGCGAGCCGCCTGGCGGACAGTCAAGTTAGACCTTGACGGCGGACTAGTTGCTGTTAAGTTTGTCTATCTGGGCCTGGATGCTGCTGGACTGGCTGCTTAAGGAGGACAAGAGGGTCTCCAGGCGGGCGAATTTGTCCTCCAGGCGCTGGCGGACCATTTCAATGCGCCTGGTCTCCCGGGAGATTTTCTCGTCGATGCCGCTGATGATGCTGTTGTAGTTCTCGGACAGAACCTTGCAAATGCCCTTGGCCGGCTGCTTGACCTCGCCGGTGCTGGAATCGATGACGTCGCTGGAACGGGTCAAATCGCTCATGGCCCAGCCCATCATCACGCAGAGCCCGCCGATCTTCGGCCTGGCGTCCTCGTCTTCGTATTTCTTCTCGGTGGGAAAGCCCTCTTCCGGCTTGAAGGTAAAGAGCTTGATGACCGCTTCGGGGTTCTTGGTCAGGGCCTCGGTCAACTTGGATTCCTCGATGGAATAAACCCCGTTCATGCCGTCGGCGGGGTTGGTGGCAATGCCGATGTCGCTGAGGCGGGTGTAGATCAAACCGTTTTTATCGAGGTATTCCCTGTAAAGGCCTTCCTGGGAGGGCCCGTCGCGCTCCTCGTCTTCCACGGTGACCGGGTAGAGGGCCTGCTTCTCTCTCTCAGGGTCGAGGGCCTTGATGTATTCATCGCGGCTGAAAATCTGCTTGGTCATCAGATTGTCAATGTTGCTCAAGGCGATCTGAAAACCGTAATTGCCGATCATGACCCCGCTGGCCTTTTCCTCGCCGCCCTCCCATTCCCGGGTGAAGCTGCCGTCACTGAGCACCTTGGAGATCAGTTTGCCCGAGCCGTATTTGGTCTGTTCCTTGATATAGCTTTTGGCGTAGTTGACCGCTTCCACGATGGACATGATGCGGTTCTTCATCTCGGTGACATTGTTCTGAATGGTGATCTGGGTCGTGCCGGGCCCCTCGAGGGTGAGCACCACCCCGTCCAGAACGTCGCTCACCTCGTTGCCGCTGCGTTGAATCCAGGTGTAGCCGTCATTGGGGTAGCCGTCGACCCGGCACATGCTGTTGGAAGCCTCCCGGGCGTGCTCGAAGGTGTCGGCCCCGAAATCCACCTTGCTCAGCTTGGTGCTGTCCAGAATGCGGATGCCGTATTCGGCCCCTTCCCGGTGGCCGGTCAGCACCAGTTTATAGGAGGTGGCCGTGCCCATGCCGTCGTTCAGGACGCTGGCGATGACCCCGGGGTTGTTTTCGTCGTTGTTGATCTTGTCCACCAGGCCCTTCAGGCCCAGGCCGTCATTGACGGCCACCGCGTATTCCCGGCCGGCGTAACTGTAGGCGAAAACGCCGACGCCCCCGCTCTGAACCGGGCTGGTCAGGTCGGCCACCCCCCGGTGCACCCATTTGTCGGTCTGGGCCAGGCCGATGTCGGCGGCCTGCTGCATCACCGGCGCCTGGCAGTCGATGGTGAAGGCGTTGTCTTTGACGATCTGGTTGCCGGAGGCGCCGTCAAAGGAGATTTTGACGCCCTGCAGCAGCTCGACGGGCTCCTTGAGACAGTTATTGGCCATATCCCAGTCGTCGGGCCTGACGGTAAAGACGCCGCTGTGGCCTTCGGTGTCGGCCCAACTGAACTGAACGGTGTCGGTGCCGATGACCCCGTTGTTGGTATAGGCGGTGACCACCACGGTGATGGCCTTGTTGGTGTGGCCGGTGTAGGCGGAGTCCGCGGAAACCTGGGGCGTCACGGTGGAGCCGAACCAGGAAGAGGTGTTGGGGGCTTCGATGGAGTTTTTATCCATCCTCAGATCGGTGGGGTCGCTGACGGCGATGTGGTTCTTCTGCCCGCCCTCCAGGCCGGTCAGCACCAGGCGGCTGTAGTCCCCGTCGGCGCGGGTCCGGTCATAGACCACCTCCGCCGAAATTTGGGGCATATTGGCGGGGTCGGCTTCATAGCTCCGGTTGATGACCTTGGCCAGGTCCTCCATGGTGAAGTCGCCGCTGTAGACCATTACGTCGCTGTCGGGGTCGGCCGCGGCGTTGTAGACCAGGGTCATGGTCCGGCCGCCCATGGTGATGGTCAGGGGCTGGTGGAGGACGTCCGGATCGTCTTCGATATAATCGTGGACGCTGTTGTCGGTGTAGACGGTGCCGTCCGGGGTATACACCAGATAGCCTTCCGCGTTGAAGTCATAGTCGGACGGAAGGGTGAAGGCGGCTTTGACGAGGACCCGGCCGTCGGAGTCCACAGGATCGCCGTTGGCATTGACGGGGTAGTTGGCGCCGATGACTTCGTCATCGCGCCAGGTGCGGGAGGCCAGCTTCTCGGCCACGTTTTCCCCGACCTCGATGGAATAGACGCCGGTGGCGGCCGTGGAGGTGTTGGTGACCGTGGCCACCTTCTCATCGCTGCTCCGGCCGGCCCGGGCCAGAAGCTCAGCGCGCTCGTCATAGCTTTCGCAGCCGCTCTTCAAGGCCGTCAGGCGGGTGTCGAGGGTGTTGATGGCCACCAGCTTGTCTTCCCAGGTGGCTTTCCAGGTCTCCTGGCGGGTGACGGTCCGCTGTTCAATGGCCACCAGTTGATCGACCATGGATTTGAAATCCGTGCCCGAGGTCAGGCCGGTCCATTTGATGGCCCCGGAGATGGTATTGGAGGTTGAACTGGTGCTCGACATAGACGGTCCTCTTTAAAATTGCCGATCCATTTATTATATCGGCTGATGGCGGCTGAAGCTTTAAAAGCCCCCCTTTACCAGGAAATGGGCCTGGAGTTCAGGTTCAGTTTCAGGCCGCCCACTTCCGCGATGATTTCCGGGTTCAACCCGTTTTCAGCCGCCAGCGGGGCCTCGCGGGCCCTGATCCGGGAGATGATGCTTTTGGCGGTGGCGTTGCTGGGCGAAAGGGCCAGGCATTTTTCGGCCATATCCAGGGCCAGGACGTCGTTCTGGAGATTGAAGCAGACCGCGCTCAGCCGGGCCAGGGCCAGGGCATGGTCCGGATGTTTGTGGCTGAAGGCGGCCAGGGGGTTGTACATCTCTTCCCACTTGCCTAAGGCCGCCCCCACGAAATAGAAAGGTTCCACGTTTTTCTCGTCATCCGGCCCCAGCTCGAAAGCCTTCCGGAGGCACCGGAAGGACAGATCCAACTGGCGCCGCTTCTGGCATAAAAGGCCCAGGAGGCGATGGGTTTCCGGGTCTTCCTGGCCGCCCCGCCCGGGCAGTTTGGTCAGGGCCGCTTCGGCCCGGTCGTACTGGCCACTGGCCAGCCAGACCTTGGCGAAGCCCAGGAACGGCTTGTGGCTGTCGGTGCGCAGCTTGGAGGCCAGATGATAGTAGCGGGCGGCCTGGCCCGGGTCGTTAACGGCCAGACAGGCTTCCCCCAAAGCGTTAAAGAGGTGGAAGACCGACAGGTTCCGGTTCAGCGAGAAGGGGAAACAGCCGGCCTCAAAATCCTCTTCGCACAGGCCGTGGGCGGCCAGGGCCTCTTTGAGGGTCTCCACGGCTTCCGGCCAGCGCCCCATATGCCCCAGAAGCACGCCCAGGCGGATCAGGTTGTCCGGGCGATAGCCCCGGCCGATGAGGGTTCTCAATTCCTTTTCCAGGGGCGCGTAATCTTTTTCGGCAATCAGGATGGGGGCCAGATAGTGGATCAGATACTGGATGGGCGGGCCGCCTTCCTTGATCTTCAGTATCTCGTCCATGATCAGGCGGGCCTCGTGGGTCTTTTTTTCCTCCAGGGCCTTCTTTTTGAACTGGCTGAACTTGGCGTCAAACTGAAAACCTTTGGGCGCCTGAAAGCTGATGCTCTGAAACTGAATCCGGCCGCCCCGGCCCGGGCGGCAGACCCTCAGAAAGTATTCGCGGTTGACCAGGCAGTTGAAAATGTGATCTTCTTCCTCTTTGATCGACCAGCGCAGGGCCTGGTGCTCGGGGTGGGCCTTGAGGAAATCCAGGCCCGAGAAAAGCCTTTGGGGGTATTTGGCCGCCGCCAGCGCCGGCGAAACCAGAAAGAGATATTTGGCGTTGGAATTTTTGGCCGCGTGACGGCAGGCGAAAATGCGTTCCTCCTTCTGGTTGATATTCAGAATGCTGAGGCTCCTGTATTCCAGAAGGTTGCCCAGCGAGCGCCGGATTTCCTTCATGGTCTTGCCGGCGCCGTTGTTGATGAGCACTATTTTGAAAGGATGATCGAAGCTGTCGATGATTTCCTTCAGATGTTCATTAAGTTTGTCGCCCCATTCCTCGACCACATATAAAAGATCGACGCGTTCGACCTTGCTCCAGGGTTCGTCCGGAAAGTTGGTGCGGATTTTGCGCAGATTGTGTTTGTAGGCTTCGCCGTCGCGGCGTTCGCGCACTGAAATGCGGTCGCTTTTAAAGACCGGCATATGGTATTCGCCGGTGATTTCCCCGACGTGCAGGAAATCGTAGAGAAAGGCCAGCCGCCGGTTGAGGCTCCATTCGATGAGCACCTTGACCTTTTCATCAAAGCCGCCCACCCGCCTGGCCGCCTCGAGGCGGTGCATCAGGCTGACGTGGAGCACGTGGTTGTAATGGAACATGAATTCGCGGTTGAAATCCCGGGAGACGTTGACCCGTTTGTCGAGCACATAGCGCCGGCCGGTTTTGCGGTCGGCCAGGGAGGAGGCCGCGTAAAGGTCGGAATAGGCCAAAGCCACTTCCGGATGCTCGTCCAAAGCCCTGGAGAGCACTTCCAGGTGGTTGGGGTAGAAAAGGTCGTCATCGCCGAGATAGGTGACATATTCGCCCCGGGCCAGGGCCAGGCCCTGGTTGAAACGCCGGGCCGCGCCCCGGTTCTTACGGTCGGGTACATATATAATACGGGGGTCGGCAAATTTCTCCACCACCTCCCCGACATCCACCCCGCCGTCATTGAGGACGATCAGCTCCCAGTCCTGAAAGCGCTGCCGAACGACGGATTCAATGGCTTCAGCCAGATACTGGGGGCGGTTGTAGGTGGAAATGAGAACCGTAACCTTAGGTTTATCGATCATGCTCATGGGGCTTTACCTCGTCCGTTTCTTGACGTTTTCCGATGCCGCAGGACTGCCGCCGACGTAAGAAGCAATTAAGGTGCCAAGCCTCAAAAGCCTGGAAAGCCCGTCGCCGACAGCCGAAAGCAGCGCTTGACGGCCGGGCCTTCCCCCGGTCGGCAACATTTGCCCATCGGGGAGGCCCTGAAACAGGGCCCGAGCCTCGCCAGACAATTGGCCTCGAATTTGCTTCAGTATCCGGCAGGCAAAAAGGGCTCTGTCGGAGCCCGGATCCCCGGCCCAAAAAACGAGGCATTCCATGAAAATTACGTCTTCCGATCATCTGGAACAAATACTGGGACCCAGGAAACAGGCGGCCGGTCTCCATGAGGACCAGGGCTTTTCCAAGCTGCTTGAAGAGAAATCGGCTTCGGCCCAGGACCGCCCGGCCGCGGCTCAGGCCGCGCCTTTGATGGAAAACAACGCCCTTTGGGGTCAGATCATGGCCAGCCGGAAGGTCAATGAAGCCCAGCCCACCCCCCGGCGCCAGTTGGAAAACGCCCTGGATCAGATGGAGCAATACGCCGAGGCCCTGGGCGACCGCGGCCGGAGCCTTAAAGACCTCGAGCCTCTGGCCAACGGCCTGAACCAGACCGCCGGCCGCCTGTCGGAACTCAGCCGCAAACTGCCCGAAGGCGATCCGCTGAAGGACATTGCCAACGAAGCGGCCGTCCTGGCCACGGTCGAGGCCATGAAGTTCCGGCGCGGCGATTACGTCTGAAGCCCGATAACGCGTCCGAGGCGCCGGTATGCTGGTTTCGAGCGGCAATTATAATGTCCTGGGAAAGATCGGCCCCCATTACGAGCGGCCCGAATATCGGCCGCCGGAAAATCAGGCTGAGGACTTCGATCAGCCTTCGTCTCTGAAGAAGACCCGGGGCGACCGCAGCAGCCTCAGCGTCAAAAATACCGATGTGCCGGCCAAAGAGGCCCCGGCCGGGCCCCCGGGCAAAGTCACCCTGAGCCAGGCCCGGGAACTGACAGAAGCCGCCGCCGCCCGGATCAGGGCCCTGCCCCCCTTAAGCACCGGCCTGGAACCCCACCGGCAGTTGCCCACCAGCCTGATGACGCCGGTCTACGCCTGATTTCCCAAGTTTGATTCCGCAAAATAAATTCACCCCGCGGCCGGCCCGGCCGGCGGGGTTTTCCTCTTTGGCCGTTCGAAGGAACGGCCGTTTTTCGGAGCCCCGGCGCCCCGGGGATATTTGCCAAACGTCCGGCGTTATGCTATAAAAACAGTTTCATACCCGCCCCGCAAAGGAGCCCCCCATGAAAGCCGGATTCAAAGATTTTGCCAGAATATTCTGGGCCTGCCTGACCTTTCTCAGCATCGTGCCCAATCCCCGCCAGGAACCTTTGACCCCCGGGGAATTCGGCCGTTTCCCGGCTCTCTATCCCCTGGTGGGCCTGGTCTTCGGCCTGGACATGTTCATCATGTGGCACCTGGCCTCCCTGATCCTGCCGGCCCGGGCCTCGGCCCTTTTGGTGGTCATTCTGCTGACCGTCTCCAGCCGGGCCTTTCATGTGGACGGCCTGGCCGACGCGGCCGACGCCCTCTTCTCGCACAAAAGCCGCGAAGAGAAACTGACGATCATGAAGGACAGCCGGCAGGGCACCTTCGGGGTGCTGGCCATTGTCCTGGATATGGTCCTGAAATGGGAACTGGTGACCATCATCGGCCCGGCGGCCCCCTGGGCCCTGATTCTCTGGCCCGTGTGGGGCCGCCTGGCCGCCTCGGTGGTGGCCGTGGAGAGCGTCTATGTGGGCTCCGACCACGGCCTGGGGCGCTGGATGGTCGAAGAATCCGGCCCGCGCGAGCTTTTCCACGCCGGGCTCTGGACCCTGGTTCTGAGCCTGGTTCTGGGCTGTATCGGCGGCGCCTTCGGGGCCGGGGCGGCGGTGATGTGCGGCCTGGCGGCGCTTTTCCTGGGCTTTCTGCTGACCTGGGTCTGGCGCCTGACTCTCGGCGGAGTCACCGGCGACCTTTTGGGGGCCAGCATCGAACTGACCGAAATAGCGGCCGCCATTCTTTTCTATATTTTTATGACCATGCAGGACGGTTTCAAAATTTAATTCCGGGCGGCCCCGGACTTGTTTCCGGCGGAGGAGGTCTCATGAGCGAAGTTATCGGCGTAAATACCCCAGGCGCTTGGGCCGGGGCTGAAGGCCCCACCATCCCGGTCATTGTCGGCGACGGCATCGGGCCGGACATCTGGCAGGCGACCCGGCCAATTCTGGAGGCGGCGGTGGCCAAGAGCGGCCGCCGGCCCATCAACTGGCTGGAGGTTCCGGCCGGCCAGAAGGCCTGGGAAGACTGCGGCGAATATCTTCCGGAAAGCACCCTGGCCGCCCTGCGCCAGTATCGGGTCGGCCTCAAGGGCCCCTTGGGGACGCCCGTGGGCGGGGGCATCCGCAGCCTGAACGTGGCCATCCGCCGGAAGCTCGATCTCTACGCCTGCATCCGTCCGGTGGTCTGGACTCCGGGGGCGCCCAGCCCGGTCAAACGGCCCGACCAGGTCAACATGATCATTTTTCGGGAGAACACCGAAGACGTCTACGCCGGCCTGGAGTGGCCGGCCGGGAGCCCGGAGGCGGATGAACTGATCCGTTTCGCGGGCGAAAAATTAGGGGCCGAAATTCGCCCCTCCTCGGCCGTGGGCCTGAAGCCCATGAGCGAATTCGGCTCAAAGCGGCTGGTGCGGATGGCCCTGCGCTGGGCCCTGGACAATCGCTGCCCCAGCCTGACCCTGGTTCATAAGGGCAACATCATGAAATTCACCGAAGGGGCTTTCCGGGCCTGGGGCTATGAAGTGGCCCGGAAGGAATTCGAGGGCCTCACGGTGACCGAAAGCGAGGCCGGGGCCGGCGACGGGCGGCTGGTCATTAAGGACCGCATCGCCGACAATATGTTCATGCAGACCTTGCTGCGGCCTGACGAGTATTCGGTGCTGGCCATGCCCAACCTCAACGGGGATTACCTGTCCGACGCCCTGGCCGCCCAGATCGGCGGCCTGGGCATGGCCCCGGGGGCCAATGTGGGCGACGGGCTGGCCGTTTTCGAGGCCACGCACGGCACGGCCCCCAAGTATGCCGGGCTCGACCGGGTCAACCCCTGCTCCCTGATTCTTTCCGGGGCTTTCATGCTGGATTTTCTGGGCTGGAAAGAGGCCGCCGCAATGGTCAGAAGCGCGGTGGCCGGAACTCTTCAGGCCAGGATCGTCACCTATGATCTGGCCCGCCAGATGGGCGGCCTCAGCCCTGTGGGAACTTCGGCCTTCGGGCAGGCGGTTCTGGAACGGCTGTAGCCGGGGGCGAATCGATTAAAAGGAACTGCTTGTTCCTTAAAAAATAAGGACTCCGCCGTGAACATCGCCGAAAAAATCATCAAAGCCCATCTGGTCGACGGCCGGATGACCCCCGGCCTGGAAATAGGCCTCCGCATCGACCAGACCCTGGTCCACGACGCCACCGGCCAGATGGCCATGCTGCAGTTCGAAGCCCTGGGATTTCCCCGGGTGGCCGCCAAACGTTCGCTCATCTATACTGACCACAATATCCTGCAGGTGGGTTTCGAAAACGCCGACGACCACGCCTTCCTGGCCTCGGCCGCCCGGAAATTCGGTCTCTATTATTCCAAGACCGGCAACGGCATCTGCCACCAGGTCAACCTGGAACGCTTCTCCGTGCCCGGCCAGACCCTTTTGGGGGCCGACAGCCACAGCACCACCGGCGGCGCGGTGGGCGAACTGGCCATCGGCGCCGGCGGCCTGGACGTGGCCGTGGCCATGGGCGGCCGGCCCTTCTACCTGCCCATGCCGGAGATAATGAAAATTGAACTGACCGGCCAACTGCCCCCCTGGACCCGGGCCAAAGACGTGGCCCTGGAAATCCTGCGCCGCCTGACCGTCTCCGGCGGTCGCGGCCGCCTCCTGGAATTCGCCGGTGAAGGACTCAGACAGCTGACGGTGACCGAACGGGCCACCGTGGCCAACATGAGCATCGAAACCGGGGCCATCACCGCCGTCTTCCCCTCTGACGAACAGACCCTGGCCTTTCTCCGCCGCCAGGGACGGGAAGCCGACTACCGCCCGCTGCAGGCCGACGCCGACGCCCAATACCGCGAAACCGTCTCTATAGACCTGGCCGCCCTGGAACCTCTGGCCGCCGCCCCCCACTCCCCGGACAATGTCCGCCCGGTGCGGGAACTGGCCGGCGCCAAGGTCGACCAGGTGGCCATCGGTTCCTGCACCAATTCCTCCTTAGAGGATCTGATGACCGCGGCGGCGATTCTCAAGGGCCGCAAAATCCCCGCCCAGGTCAGCCTGATCATCGCCCCCGGCTCGCGCCAGGTCTTCCAGGAACTGGCCAACCGGGGCGCTTTGGCCGACCTCATCGCCGCCGGCGCCCGGATCATGGAAGTGGCCTGCGGCTTCTGCAACGGCGTGGGCCAGGCCCCCCAAAGCGAAGGACTGTCCCTCAGAACCTCCAACCGCAATTTTCCCGGCCGCAGCGGCACCAAAAACGCCCGCCTGTACCTGGTCAGCCCGGAGACGGCCGCGGCCAGCGCCCTGGCCGGGGTCATCACCGATCCCCGGGAACTGGGCCAGGCCATCAGCATCGTTCCGCCGGAACAGTTCGTGCTGGACGATTCCCTGATCGTGCCCCCGGCCCCGGAAGCCGAAGCGGCCGGGGTGGAAATAGTGCGCGGCCCCAACATCGCCCCCCTGCCCTTCTTTGAGGCCCTGCCCGACCAATTGGAGGGCGAAGTCATGCTGGCTTTGGGCGACAACGTGACCACCGACGACATCCTGCCCGCCGGGGCCCATATCCTGGCGCTCCGGGCCAATATCCCGGCCATCAGCCGTTACATCTTCTCCAATATTGATCCGGATTACCACCGCCGCCAGAAAGCGGCCGGGGCCGGCCTGGTCGTCGGCGGCCGCAATTACGGCCAGGGCTCCAGCCGGGAACACGCCGCCCTGGCCCCCCGCTACCTGGGCCTGAAAGGCGTCATAGCCGAAAGCTTCGCCCGCATCCACAAGGCCAACCTGGTCAATTTCGGCCTCCTGCCCCTGGACTTCGTCAGGCCTGCCGACCGGGCCTCGATCCGGGCCGGAGACCGTCTTAAGCTGGACAATCTCAAGTCCCTCAAAGGCGGCCAGACCCTGACGGTAAAAAACTTGAGCCAGGGAAGCGAATTTGAGGTAAAATTAGACGTCTCCGAACGTCAGGCCGCCATCCTCAAGGCCGGGGGTCTCCTGGCCCAGGCCAGGCAGGGCTGACTGAAGCTGAAAAACCAGGCTTGACAACCCCATAGTTCCGCCGAAGCGGTTCGGGGCCGCCAAGTTTCCCCGGGGAGGCCTGCGGATGCCTCGACTGATCATCATGGCCGTCTTTTTTTGGGCCGCCCTGGGCAGCTGCGGAATACTGCCGGCTCAAACGCCGGCCGGCGCGCCTGATCGGATTTTGGTCTTTGCCCCCCAACTGGAACACTATTCCGAAAAAAACGACTACGCCCGGCTTTTCGCCGAAGATCTGCTGAAACACTGGCCTCAGGAAAAAGTGACTTTGAGGCATTTTCCGGAGCCGGGGCTGAAAGATCCGACGCTTATCAGCCGCCTGTTGGCCGACCTGGCTGACGACGCGTCATTGAAAGCGGTGGTCATCGGGGAAGCCCCGGCGGGCTGTCTGGATGGTCTGGCCCGCCTGAAGGCCCGCAGGCCGGACCTCTATCTGCTGGTCATCGACCCCCACGAGGGGCTGGAAAAAATGGCCCGGGTGGCCACCCTGTCCCTGTCTCTCGATCATATCGCCCGGGGCTATCTCTACCCGGTCCTGGCCCGGCGCATGGGCGCCCGCAGTCTGGTCTTATACTCCTTTCCGCGCCATATGGAACTGGAGGAGTTAGGGCGTATGCAACGGGTCATGACCCAAGCCTGCCGGGACCTGGGTCTTATTCTGGTCAGCGACCTTCAGGGGCCTGACCCCGGGTTGCCGGAAGCGGACCTGGCCGACCTGGAAGCCTACCTGGAAAAAACTATGGGCCGCTATCTGGAACAGTATGGTCCGGACACGGCCTTTGTCGCCACCAGCACGGTTCACAGCGATATTCTGGTGCCCGCGATCATGCGCCAGGGCGGCCGGTCGCTGCCGGCCGTCCAGTCCTCGCTGATTCTCGGTTTTCCGGAAGCCCTGGACCTGGGGGATGAGGCCAGGCTGCTCTTTGGCCAGTGGCGCCGCCTGCTGGCGGTGGAGGATGAGAAGATCATGGCCCTGAATCCGCCCGGCCAGTTTGCGTCCTGGGTCTATCCCTACCCTCATACGGCCATGCTGGCCATGGTCGATATGGCGGTGCGGGCCGGGGAGGAAAAAATCGACCTCTGCGACCCTGAGGCCCTCAATGACGTCCTGGCCAAATACTCGCCGGGCGTCAAGTGGTCGGTGCGCAGTAAGCTCGACTATCACCAGGACCAGCCGGTTCCCCGGGCCCTGTTGCTTTCGCAGGACAGCTATTGGTTCGGGCAGGGCTTCCAGGGCTTCACCCGCTTGAATATCCCCGCTAAATATTATCGCCTGCAATAAGGCCGATTTGACTTCAGCCGAAAAAGAAGATCAGGATTTACGAAAGCGGGGCCGAAGCCCCGCTCTCACTTTTGGACTTCAGAAAACGGTCTGTTCCGTGACGTCGGTCTGGAGGGCCGTCAAAGCCTTGTCCACCAGTTTGCGGCGGACTTCCAGCTCTTCCCCGGGAGACAGGGCGGGGTTGCCCAGAGGATGGGGGATGGCCACGGTAGGGATGATCCGGTTGGCGCCCACGCTCTGGCTGATGGGCACAATGGAAGCCATATGCACCACCGGCATATCGCCTGTATCTTCAATCGCTTTGGCCAGCGTTGCTCCGCAACGCGTACAGGTGCCTCAGGTGGAGGTCAGGATTACGGCCTCCACCCCCTCATTCTTCAGCCGGGCCCCGATCTCCTCACCCCACTTCCTGGCGTTGGCCACCGCCGTGCCGTTGCCGACGGTGGAGTAGTAGGTGTGGTAGAGCCGGCCGATCTTGCCTTCCTTTTCCATCTGGCGCAGAACGTCCACCGGCAGCACCCGGTCGGGGTCCTGGTTGGCGTAGGTCTGATCGTAGCCGCCGTGGGCGGTCTGGAACTGATCGGAAGTCAGGTCCATGAGGTCGCCGATCTCATAGGCCCCGTAGTTGCGGGCGCTGGAAGCGGCGATGTGGTCCGGGTTGCCCTTGGGCACGATGCCGCCGGAGGTCACCAGGGCGATGGTGGCCTGGGCCAGGTTCCTGACCCCTGGGCGGGGGGTGACCCGGTCAAAGACCGGCATCCGGTACTCGGTTTTGAAATCCTGCCCCTTTATTTTTTTCAGGAGCATGGTCACGGCCCGCTCGGCGCCCACCTCGGGATAGAAGGTGTTGACCCGCACGCCGCGTTCAAAGTAGCCTTCGGTCCCGGCGTCGCCCGGCTTTTGGCCGCTTAAGAGCTTCAGCAGAAAGGCGGCCATGGCCGGCACGGCCTGGCCCATGCCCCGGGCGTTGTCGGTGGTGGGCAGAATGTAGGCGCCGGCCTTGTAGACTTCCAGGCCCGGGTTTTCCCGGTACATGGCGGTCAGGCTGGGGAGGCCGGCGGCCTCGGCCGAAGAGGCGGCCAGGCCGCAGGCCATGCCGTAACGGCCGGCATTGAAGGCCGGACCGGCCACCAAGGCCTCGGCCTGGTATTGGGCCACGGTGTCGGTGATGAGCCTGGCCACTTCTTCCTGGTGGCCGACACAGTAATTGTCGCCGCAGATGATGGTGGCCGCGATTTCGGCCTGGCCGCCCAGGGCCTTGTTGAAAGCCAGGCCCGGGCCGACCGCGCCCCCGCGGACTTCCGGCCGGCGATCGGCCATTTCCTCGCCGCCGATGCCGCCGAAGAATTGGTTAATGTAATGTATAACTTTATAAGCCATTTTTATACTCCTTTAAAGCCGCCCCGCCACTTAAAGCCGCTTATCGGGCGACCCCGCCTCATTGACGGCGTACTAAATGGTGTAGGCGCCCAGTTTGTTGAAGCCCAGTTCGTTGGTGGCGCCCAGGATGGCCTGGATTTCCACTTCCAGAGAGCCGTCGGGGCGCTTGGAGCCGAAGAAGCCGCCGGCAATGACGTCGGCCTGGCTGAGGTCGCCGATGACTTTTTCCATGGGCGGCAGAATAATGGTGGCGTTGGCGTTGCCGCCGGTGACCACGGCGGTCCCCTCGACGCAGGAGTCGGCCAGGGACTGGCTGGCCCCGTTGGCCCCGGCGAATTCGTCGGTGACCAGGACGGTCTTGATGCCGGCCCGCTCGGCCTTGACGCAGTTGAGCACCAGGTCGGCGTCGGGGTTGCCGAAGCCTTCCTCGGAGATGACCGCGGCCTCGGCCCCCAGCATTTTCAGGAGCTTGATGGCGTAGGAGGAACTGCGCTGCTTGTCGGCCAGGGTCACGTTCTCGTTGGTGATGATCACGCCCACGAAGTTGAGGTCTTTCCCGTGCCGTCCGTAAAGGGCCTTGATGACCGGGTTGTTCTGATGGACATAGGTGTTGTTCTTGTCGCAGGCCGAAACGCAGTTGCCGGAAATGACGGCCCCGTCCATGATCTCGGTGGGGCTGATCAGGGTCGGCAGGATTCTTTTGGCGTCCACGCCGTAGACCCAGGTGTCGTGGAGAAGCCCCTGGGACTGGAGCATGTAGACGTAACCGACCTTCGGCAGGCTCGGGTGGGCGCCCATGGCTTCCCGCAGGGGCGGAAATTCATAGCTCTCCACCGTGTCGGCCCGGGCCGTTTTGCACCTGGAAGCCAGATAATGGGCGGCCGTCAGGCCCGCCTGGCGGCAGCAGCGCTCGGCTTCATGAAGTTTGACGTCCTCGCGGGGGGTCAGGACCAGGACCAGGTTGCCGGTCCGGGAAAAAGGCGTGTAGTCGGCGCCCGGCCCGCTCATGTCCACAATGCCCTCCTGAGGGGCCACCAGCCGCCCGGTGGTCAGCACGGCCAGGCCCGACAGGACCAGGGTGCGGCCTTCGCCCACGGTTTCCACCGGGCCGACGAAGCCGGGGAAAACTTCGCCGGGGCCGTCGAGCTTGCAGCGGGGCTCAATGGCGTCTTTAACCGGCATGATGCGGGTCTTGTCGCCGGGATGGGCCAGTTCGAATTCCACGCCGGACAGGGCGGAATCTTCCAAAAGCAGGGCCTTGAGCTCATCGCGGTTGATGCTCAGGACGCCGCCCGCCACTTTGGTCGTCTCGCCGAAACGCAGTTCGCGGACGGATATTTTATGCAGTTCCAGTTTCAAGGTGACACCTCCTCCTGAAGGCTGTGGGTCTTTGGGGGCCGCCGGATTTCTAGACAGGCCAGCCGGCCTGATCCAACGGCAGACGCATCAATTCCAAGTCGATTAAGGCGCAGTCCTCCCGGTAGGCGGGCGGGGCCTGATCCGGGCTCAGAACGGGGACGCGGCCATAGAGGCCCAAAGCTTCCTCCATAAGGTGAAGCGAGTGCTCATCGGGCACGACCCGTTCCAGGCCGCCGCTGTTTTGAACGGCCACGGGATTGGACTTCAATAACAGGGAACGATAAGGTTGCTGGTGAGGACGGAAGTTGCCGTAAAGGGGATGGTTCAAGAGCAGCCAACCGTCGTGAACCAGTCGGCGGCCGGCCAGCAGAATTTCCGTGGCCGGACCGTGGGAAATAAAGCAGGAGCCTCCCCGCCGCCTTGAGCCGGCCCGCAGAACCTGCGGACTGGAAGCTTCGCAGGGCAGTCAGGTGAGGCCGTTGGCCAGGGTCTCCATCAGAGGATTGTTGGAAAGAAGAACGACAGACACACAAAGCTCCTCTAAGGTGGATTGTGCTCTGTCGCCGCAAGGTCAGGGGACCGACTTCAGAGTGCGTCCAGCCATGCTCCTTGAACCTGAGAGTTTCGGTTGCCCTTGCCCCTTCGGTGGCGGCGCCGCGCGCCGCTCTCTCACATGACCTTCAACCGCGTTTCGCGTTCCGGGTTTGCGCCCTGTCTATTATTATACATAAAAAATTATTTAAAGCAAAATAAAAAATTATTTATTTGCCCAAAAATTTCTATTTTTCGAGTCAGCATGGATAAATAATGAGGAATCAATAATTTGTGACCATCAGGTATCTTTTTGATGAAAGACGGCCACCACCCCGTCGGGTTCGTATTCGTCGCCCAGGGGCCGCAGACGGACTTCGACGGGCCGGCCGCCCAGGCCCAGACTCAGGGTCAGGGGCGGCAGGGTTTCCCCCCGCCCGGCCCGGGCCAGGGCTTCGATGAGTTCGGGATAGCGAAGATATTCGCCGGGCAAGCCCGTGGGCGGATGCTCCAGTTGGAAAATACGCCTGAAGGCCGGGTTGGAATGATTGACGCGGCCGTCGGCGCCGGTGACCAGCACGCCTTCGCCCATGTTTTCCAAAATGGCCAGGAGGCGGTCACGGTCTTCGCGGTTGCTCGCCGCTTCCCGGGAGAAGCGGCTGGCCAGGCGGTTCAGGGCCACCCCCAGGAAAGCCAGTTCATTCCTGGGCTGCCGCACCAGGCGGCGGGCCAGATTGCCGTCGGCCAGGTCGCGGGCGGCGTTGATCAGGGTTTTGATGTCCCGGTCCAGAGGTCTGGTGACCATGGCGGCCGCGGCGGCGGCCAGCATGGTGACCAGAAGGGCGCCCACGGCAAAACGCTTGCTCAGGCGGCTCTGCCAGGCTTCGATCATGCTCATGGGGGCCCCCAGGCGCAGCACCATGGGCGGCAGATCCGGGGAGCGGCCAAAGACGATCCGGCTGGCGACATAAATGGATTCGCGTCCTTCAGTGGCGCTGTAACGGCGGCTCGAGCCCAGCCCGTCTTTCAGGGCCTCAATCACTTCCGGCCGGCCGGCCCGGCTGTCGGCCCCGGCCCCCGGTTGCCCGGCCGATAAATGACTGTCGCCGATCAGCCGGCCATCGCCGGATATCAGGCTCAGGCGATAGTCGCCCAGGCCGGCCACGGTGCGGCTCCAGGCGTCAAATTCGTTCTGGATGAGGTCCGGCCCGTAATGGCGCTCGGCCGACCGGGCCAGAAGGCAGACCATCCGGGTCAGTTCACCCTGCTTTTCCCTGATCAGGCGGCGGCCCACCCAGCGGCTCTCGACCAGACCCAGCAGCAGGAAAGAGGCGGCCACCGAGGCGGCCACCAGAGCGACTATATAAAGCCTGACGGTGCGGCGCATATCTGAAGCTCCTTTAAGGAAGCGTTAAAAGCGGGGCGGGAAATTACCCGTCAACCCATGGCGCGGCCGGGATTTTTCTTTCTCGGCTTCCACCACCCGGTAGCTGCGGCGCAGGGGATAAGTGCGGCCGGCCGCCAGGGGAAGCCAGAGGGCGGCCAGGACCACCAGCAGAATCATGCCCGCGGCCATCGGGAAAAAGGCCAGCCCGTAACCCAGCTCACCCAGAGGCCCTGACCCGCCCACGGCCGCGATGGCCGTGCCCCCGGCCGGGGGGTGGAGACTGGACGTCAGAAACATCAGCAAAAGCGACAGCGCCACGGCCAGAGCCACGGCCGCAAAATAGGGCAGGCCCAGATTTTCCCGAATGAAAACCCCGGTCAGAGCGGCCAGGACGTGGCCGAACACGGCCGGCCAGGGCTGGGCGGTCAGAAGCTCGGGCATGGTAAAAATGAGCACGGCGGAACTGCCGAAAGCGGACATCAGCAGCCACGGCTCATCTTGGGGGAAAACGGTGTGGACCAGGGCCCCGATCAGCATCAGGCTCAAAAAAGAGCCGCCCACCGAAGAGGCCACCAGCCTGACCCGCCCCTTTCCCGGCCTGCGGATCGCCGGGCGCGATTTTAAACTTTCGAACAGCGCCGCCTCCCTCCTGGTGCCTTAGGGGTTGTCAATCCTGAAAGAGCACGGGCAGTTCACCGCCTTTGGGCAGGCACTTTCTGACCAGGCTGCCCAGATAGGCTTTGGGCCAGGCTTCCACAAATTCGGTGACCCCCGCGGCCAGGAGGCTCTCCACGGTCTTGACCCAGCGCACCGGCGAAGTGATCTGCTCTTTCAACAGGGCTTTGACCTCCCCGGCCTCGCTGGTCGGCAGGCCCGTGGCGTTGGGCAGCAGCGGGCAGACGGGGGTCTGGAACTCGACCTTGTCCAGTTCGGCGGCAAAGCGCCGGGCGGCTTCGGCCATCAGTTCGCTGTGAAAGCCGCCGGAGACCGGCAGGGGAATGGCCCGGCCCTTTTTCAGCTTGATGTATTTGCCGGCGGCGGCCACGGCCCGGGGCGAACCGGAAATGACGATCTGCTCGGGGCTGTTGAAATTGGCCATGACCACCGGCCCCTCGTTGCGGGCCAGCTCGCAGATCCGGGCCAATTCTTCCTCGGGCAGGCCGACGGCCGCGGTCATGGCCCCGGGGTTTTGGCCGGCGACTTCATCCATGATCACGGCCCGCCTGGCCACCAGCCTCAGGGCCTGGCGCTCGTCAATGACTTCGGCGGCCACCAGGGCGCCGTATTCGCCCAGGGAGTGCCCGGCGGCCAGGGCCGGCCGCCCCCTGGCGGCCCGCATCAGGCGCAGGGCGGCCAGGCTGACGCAGAGCACCGCCGGCTGCAGGTTGGCCGTTTTCGACAGCTCCTCGGCCGGGCCCTCGAAACATAGTTTGGCGATGGGCCGCCCGGTGATTTCGTCGGCCGCCTCAAAGAGTTCCATTAACGACGGTTCCCGCTCGGTCCAGGCCCGGCCCTGGCCGATGAACTGTCCGCCCTGGCCGGGAAAAATGAAGGCAGTGCTCATTTAGGTAGTCCTCCCGCTGCTGATTAAATACAGACAATATAGCAAGTCGTTTATTCTTTGCCAAGCAAATTGAGAGTCTCGCGCGGAAGGCTTCAGGAACCCCTCAGGGTGCGCCCTTCCCCGACGGGCCTGGTCAGGCCGGCCTTGTCGAAGTGCTCCAAAAGGGCGACGGCCACCTTGCGGGAAGTCTGAAGTTCGTCCCGGAAGCGCCCGACCTGGACCACGGCCCTGTTGGCGGCCAGTTCCTGGAAGCGCTGCCAGGCCTGATCATAATAAGTGCTGTGCAGGTAATAGGAATCATCCAAACGTTTGATCAGGCCCCGGCGGGTCAGGGCGGAAAAGGCGGCCTGACGGCGGCGCTCTTCGGCCGGAGAACCGGCCGGCTCCACCGCGCTGGTGACCAGGGGGGTCAGGCCGCAGGAGAGATAGATCTGTTCCAGCTTGTCGATCAGTTCGTTTTCCGCCTCGTTGACCTGGGGCTGGAAGCCGCTGAGCCGGAGGCTGCCCTGTTCCCGGATGATGAACTTTTCGTTTTCCAAAATGGCGATCAACGCATCGGTCACGGCCGGGGGGGCGCCCGGCGCCAGGCGGCCCCGGGCCTCTTCCAGGCTCAGGCCCGGGCTGTAGGGATTTTTCCGGTGCCAGTCGTTCAGGAGATTCCTGAGCTTGGCCTTGAGACGTTCCATTTCCCGCTGATGAATATAAACGTCCCGGGTCAGGGCCGCGATGCGGCCCTGCCTGACCAGGCTGTGGCAGTCGTTGCGGACCCGGGTGGGGTCCAGGCCGGCCCGGATGACCAGTTCCTGAAGGGTCGGAAAGGTCTCGGGCCGCTCGCCGATGGCCAGTTCCAGAAGTTCCGGGGGCGAGCCGCTTTCCTTGGTCTCGAACTGGCTGATGACCTGGGCTTTATGGCGGCGGCGCTTGAGAGGGGCCGGGTCCAGGACCTGGCCGCCGCCAATGGTGATGACCGGCGAATAAAAGCGGATGACAAAGCGGTCGCCTTTCCGGGCGGTCAGGGGCTCCATCATCCTGAGCTGGGCAAAGGCCGACCGGCCTTCCTCCAGTTCGGCCTCCTCCATCAGAACCACCTTGGCCAACTGTTCCCGGGCGCTCAGATAGAGATGGACCCAACTGCCGTTTTTGACCGGAAAGGGCGAATTTTTGAGCACTTCCAGGCGCACATCCAGCATGAGGGTGGGGCTGAGGCTGTCCAGGGTGGCCAGCACGTCGCCCCGCTCCAGCTTGTCCCGCTTGATATTGAGGTTGACCGCCACCCGCTGCCCCGGGAGGGCGCTGTCCACGGCCTGACCGTGAACCTGAACGCCCCGGATCTTGACCGGCATTCCGGCCGGGTAGACCATGGCCGTCTCCCCGGCGTTCAGAACCCCTTCCATCAAAGTGCCGGTGACCACGGTGCCAAAGCCGGTCATACTGAAGACCCGGTCGAAAGGCAGCCGAAAATGGTCGGCGGCTTCCCGGTTTTTTAAAGCGGAGACCAGAGCGGCCAGAGCGGCTTTCAGTTCCTCGAGGCCGCGCCCGGTATGAGCGCTGACCGGGATAACGGGGGCCCCTTCCAGAAAGGTGCCTTTGGTCAGGCGGCCGAGGTCGTCCCTGACCAGTTCCAGCCAGTCGTCGTCGACCAGATCGGCCTTGCTGAGCACCACCAGGCCGGCGGGTATGTTCAGCAGCCTAAGGATATCCAGATGTTCCCGGGTCTGGGGCATGACCCCGTCGTCGGCGGCCACCACCAGCATGGCCAGGTCAATGCCGGCGGCGCCGGCCAGCATGTTTTTGATGAACCGCTCGTGCCCGGGCACGTCCACCACCCCGGCCCGGCGCCCGCCGGGCAGGTCCAGGTGGGCGAAGCCGGTTTCAATGGTGATGCCCCGCTTTTTTTCCTCGGCCAGACGGTCGGTGTCAATGCCGGTCAAGGCCTTGATGAGGGCGGTTTTACCGTGGTCGACGTGGCCGGCGGTGCCGATGATGGCGTGCTTGGACTTGCTCATGAAACTGTTGTCTTATGCCGCAAAAATGGCGGGAATATGTGGGAATCGAACCCACCTAGG
>JAISFR010000126.1 GCA_031263565.1 Candidatus Adiutrix sp.
AAGGCGGCGGGAATTGACCAGCGGCCGGATTCAGCCCAACGCCGCCCATCTGGCTCTGGCCGAACTCGAGGCCCGCTGGCCGGAACCTTTTCTCCTGGTCACTCAGAATGTCGATGATCTGCACGGCCGGGCCGGCAGCCGAAATCTCCGGCCCATGCACGGTGAAATGCTGAAGGCCCGTTGCCTGTTCTGCGGCGGGGTCCGGCCCTGGCCGGCGGATCTGGGCCGGGCCGACCGCTGCCCCGGCTGCGGCCGGCCCGGCGGACTGCGGCCCCACGTAGTCTGGTTTGGGGAAAGCCCCCTTTACCTGGACGAAATTCGGCAGGGGCTGGAAAAGTGCCGCACCTTTGCCGCCATAGGCACTTCCGGCGACGTCTACCCGGCGGCCGGCTTCGTCCGCCTGGCCCGCGCCGCGGGCGCCCGCACTGTGGAGTTGAACCTGGAGCCCTCCCGCAACGCCTGGCTTTTTGACGAAGGCCGCTATGGTCCGGCCACCGAGGTGGTTCCGGCCTGGGCGGCGGAGATGACGGCCGGGAAGAGCTGACCGGCCATAATGTAAATTGCGGCGAAAGGAAGCCTGCCATGCCCAGCGTATTATGGGAAAAAGACGGCCCGGTGGGGCTCATGACCTTCAATCGGCCGGAGGCTCTCAACAGTTTTGACGATGACTTGTTGAGCGGGGCCCTGGCTTGCCTCGAGGCGGCCGGGGCCGACCCGGAACTCCGGGTTCTGATCCTGACCGGGGCCGGCCGGGCCTTTTGCGCCGGCGGGGATGTGGCCCATCTGCAAAAACTGCCCGATGAGGCGGCCGTCAGTCAATTCATCAAGCGCACCGGCGAACTGGCCGCCCGGCTGCACCGCTTTCCCCGGCCGGTCATCGCCCGGGTCAACGGCGTGGCCGCCGGGGCCGGGGCCAATCTGGCCCTGGCCTGCGACCTGATCGTGGCCGGGACCTCGGCCAGGTTCGGGCAGAGCTTCGCCAGGGTGGGCCTGATTCCGGACGCCGGCGGGCACTGTTTCCTGCCCCGGGCCGTGGGTCTGGCCAAGGCCAAGGAACTGATGTTCACCGGCGCCCTCCTGGGGGCCGAAGAGGCCCGGTCCCTGGGTCTGGTCAACCGGGTGGCGCCCGACGGGCAACTGGCCGAAAGCACCCTGGCCCTGGCCCGGGAGATCGCCGCCGGCCCGCCCCTGGCCCTGGCCCGCATCAAGGAGAACCTCAACCTGAGTTTCGGCCTGACCCTGGAACAGATGCTGGCCCGGGAGACCGAAGGTCAGGTCGCGGCCCTGATGAGCCGCGACGGCCGGGAAGGCCTGAGGGCCTTCGGCGAAAGGCGGCCCCCGCTTTTTACCGGAGAGTAGCCTTGCGCTTCATAACACTATATTAAGGAAGGGGTAAAATCTATGGCCAGGGCCAAATCAGCCGCCAACTGGGACAATTACTGCCGAAAACAACTGGAAGAGCTTCAGGCGGCCGACCCGGCCGTTCAGGCCCCGGCCCTGGGGCTGGGTGAGGCCGACGGCGGCCGGGTCGGCCTTCGCTTTTTCGGCCGGGACTACCTCTGGGCCGACGGAACCCTTAAGGCGGCTGACGGCGGTGAAGCCGGCCTTCGCCAGTTGGGGCTGATGGCCCATTATCTGATGAGCCGGGGCCGGGGAGAACTGAAGGGCGACTATCTGCCCCTCGGCCGTCTGACCGGCATCACGGTCACCGGGCAGAGCCCCAGCGACAACCTGACCAAGCCCCTTTTGACGCATTTCGGCGACCACTACCAGCTTTTCAGCCAGGCCGCCGAAAAAGCCGGCGGCCGCTCGCAGGGCCGGGCGCCTTCCGGGGCCGAGGCCTGGCTCTTCACCCCTTTGCCCCGCCTGCCCATACAGGTGCTCTTTTTTGAAGCCGACGACGAGTTCGAGGCCGAGATCAAAGTGCTCTTTGACGCCTCGGCCCCGGTCTTCGTGGCTTATGAGGCCCTGGAACTGGCGGAGATGGTGCTGGTGGAGGAACTTTTGCGCGCCGCCGGCCAGGCCGGCGGCTGCGGGCGCTGTGCCCCGGGTCAGTGCCCCGGCGCCTGATAAGGACCAGCCGGCCGCGCGGTCAATCCTTAAAAGGCCATTTGTCGGGCGGCAGTCCGTAGAGAAGGGAAAGCTCCTTGGAATAAACCTTCAGGGTCCGGATGATCTCGTTTTTCATCTCCAGCATCCGGCTGCGGGGGCCGCTGACGCTGATGGCCGCATAAGCCGAGCCGCTGTGGGCGAGTACCGGCGCCGCTACGCAGTAGACGCTTTCCAACGTTTCACCGTCGTCGACGGCAAAACCCTGCGCCTTGATCCGCGTCAGTTCCTTCTTTAAAGCCACCGCCCCGCGAATGGTGGACGGGCTCAGGCGCTCATATTTTATTTTGGGCAGTATCCTGGCCTGAACGGCCTGGTCGGCAAAGGCCAGCAGGCATTTGCCGATGCTGGAGGCGTAGAGGCTGACCTGGGCGCCCAGGGCTATATTCAGGCGCATCTTGGCCCCGGGCAGGGCTTCCAGCTTGTCGACCAAAATGGCCTTGTCGTTGTCCACCATGATGGCCACATGGATGACCTCTTTGAAAGCCGCCGCCAGTTTTTCCAGATAGGGCCGGGCCAAAACCCGCAGCTCGCTCCGCGCGATTTCCCGGCCGCCGAGCTGGAACATGCGGATGCTGTTGAAGTAGCGGCGGTCGCCCTGGTTTTGCCGGACGTAGCCCCGTTCTTTCAGGGTTTTCAGAATGCGGTGCAGAGTGCCCTTGTCCAGACCCAGGCGCCGATGGAGGTCGGCCAGGGACGAAGGGCCGTATTCCGAGAGATCTTCGACTATATCCAGAGCCTTGCCTATGGAATTGCTGCTCCGTTCTCTTTCGGCCATGTCCTGCCTCCTTGGGCGCGGCGGGAAAAGGCGCGCCCGAGTATATGATATGGGATAGGTCCATATTTTTATCATATGCAACTTTATTTTGCAATATGAAAAATTTTTTTAAACCTAAAGCTCCCCAAAGTCTTTTTCCCCGATTAATATTCAAATAATTACTGATTGTTAGCTCCCAAAAGGCCTCGGCCGGGAGCCGCCCTCAAAAAATGTAATTGACAAGGGCGGCTCGCGGCGTTAATTTTATTATATCCAATATCGTTTCAAATGCAGAAATGAAAACCCCCGGTTCCGGTTCAGCGAAAGGAGAGGCCCCCGATGAAAATTTTGGTCATAAACCCCGGCTCCACCTCGACCAAAATCGCGGTCTACGAAGATGAAACAACACTGTTTATGGAATCGGTCGAGCATGACCTGGAAACCCTCCAGGCCTATCCCGGCATCTATGATCAGTACGGGATGCGGGCCGGGGTGGTCGGCGAGGCCTTGCGTCAGGGCGGCTTTAAGGGGGCCGATTTTTCGGCGGTGGTGGCCCGCGGCGGCCTCTTGCCGCGGGCCCGGGCCGGGGCCTACCTGGTGACCCCGGAACTTTTGGATACCTTGCGCCACAGGCCGCAGAACGAGCATATCTCCAATATCGGGGCGGCCCTGGCCCAAAGCCTGGCCGAGCCCTTCGGGCTCCGGGCCTACATCTACGACCCGGTGACCGTGGACGAACTGGAGCCCATAGCCCGCGTCACCGGCTTTAAGGAAATGGAGCGCCGGGGCCAGGGCCACAACCTGAACATGCGGGCCGCGGCCATCAAAAAAGCCCGGGAACTGGGCCGCCCTTATGATGAGGTCACCTCCATCGTGGTCCACATGGGCGGCGGCATCACCATGAGCCTCCATCATCAGGGCCGCATCATCGACATGATTTCCGATGACGAGGGTTCCTTTTCGCCGGAACGGGCCGGGGGCCTGCCGGGCTTCCAGCTCATCGCCCTGGCCACCGGCGGGCAGTATGATTATCAGAGCCTGATGAGGAAATACACCCGCCAGGGGGGGCTGATGTCCCATTTCGGCACCACTGACGCCCGGGCCGTGCTGAAGATGATGGAGGGCGGCGACCGGCGGGCCGCCCTGGTCCTGGAGGCCATGTGCCACAACGTGGCCAGGAACGTGGCCAAGCTGGCCGTGGCGGTCCGGGGGCGGGTCGAGCACATCGTCATTACCGGCGGTCTGGCCCATTGCCGGCTCTTCTGCGACTGGATCGGCGAGCGGGTCGGCTTTATCGCCCCGGTGACCGTCATTCCCGGGGAGAACGAGATGGAAGCTCTGGCCCTGGGCGCCTTGAGGGTGCTGCGGGGTGAGGAAGAGGCCCGGGAATACCACTGGGAAGCCCCGGCCGGCTATAGCGTTTAGCCGGCTGGCCGGCTGAGGCCCGAAGATTCCGTCAGCGAGGAACTGACACTGACAAGGTAAGGCATTGTCCATAAATAATCTGTACATCTCCCTGGCGGCGTTGGTCCGGCGTTTGCCGCGAATAATACGGCCACAGCCCGTGCCCCTGGCCCGGACAACGTTCAGGTTATTTCTTAACAAGCCCTAACGGGAGGTTGAAATGAAAAAACTGTTGACGGGCAATGAAGCCATTGCCCTGGGAGCCATTGAGGCGGGCGTGGTCTATGCCGGCGCCTACCCGGGCACCCCTTCCACCGAGATTCTGGAGATCCTGGGGAGCCATCCCCGCAGTGAAATTATCGCCGAATGGGCGCCCAACGAGAAGGTGGCCCTGGAATCGGCCATCGGGGCTTCGGTGGCCGGCGGCCGGGCCCTGGCGGCCATGAAGCACGTCGGGGTCAATGCGGCCGCCGACCCGCTGCTGAGCTTCGCCTACAGCGGTTCCAACGGCGGGCTGGTTCTGGTCAGCGCCGACGACCCGGGCCTCCATTCTTCCCAGAACGAACAGGACAACCGCCACTACGCCCGTCTGGCCAAGTTGCCCATGATGGAGCCGGCCGACAGCCAGGAAGCCAAGGACATGGTCAGGGCCGCCCTGGAGCTGTCGGAGAAATATCAGCGCCCGGTGCTGCTGCGGACCACCACCCGCATCAACCACTCCAAGAGCGTGGTCGATTCCGGGGAAAAGATTCGGCCCCCCAAAAGACCCTATGAGCGGCAGCCCCGCTTCAACCTGGTGCCGGCCGTCTCCAAGCAGCTGCACGTTGACCTGGAAGCCCGGATGCTGGAACTGGCCGCCCATTCCGAAGAGAGCCCGCTGAACTTCATCGAGTGGCACGACCGGAAGATCGGCGTGGTGGCCGCCGGAGCGGCCTATCAGTACGCCCGCGAAGTTTTCGGGGAAAAGGCCTCCTATTGCAAGATCGGCTTCAGTTATCCCCTGCCGCTGAAAAAGATCAGGGGCTTTGCCGAGCAGGTGGAGACCCTCTACGTCATCGAGGAACTGGACCCCTTCATGGAGGAACAGATCAAGGCCGCCGGCATCAAGTGTCTCGGCAAGGACCTGATTCCGATCTGCGACGAACTGGCCCCCTCCGTCGTGGCCAAGGCCCTTTTGGGCGTGGAGCCGGAGATGGTCAAGCTCGAGGTCCAGGCCGCGCCCCGCCCGCCGACCCTCTGCGCCGGCTGCCCTCACCGGGGTTTCTTCTACCAGGCCGGCAAGCTCAAGGACGTCGTCCTGACCAGCGACATCGGCTGCTACGGCCTGGGCGGTTCCCCGCCGCTGAACGCCAAGGATACCTGCATCTGCATGGGGGCGGCCTCCAGCCTGGGTCACGGGGCCCAGAAAACCTTTGACTTTTTCGGCGAGAAAAAGAGGGTGGTGGCCAACATGGGCGACTCGACCTTCTTCCACACCGGCCTCCTGGGCTTGATGCAGACGGTCTACAACAACAGCCCGGTGGTCACCTGCATTCTCGACAACCGCACCACCGGCATGACCGGGCACCAGGAAAATCCGGGCAGCGGCTTTACGCTCCAGGGCGATCAGGCCCCCGTCCTGGAGATCGAGCCCCTTGTCCGGGCCCTGGGCGTCAGGCACGTCAAAGTGGTCAATCCCCTGGACCAGAAGGCCATGAAAGAGGCCCTGGAATGGGCCCTGGCCATCACCGACGCGCCTTCGGTCATCATCACCCGCTGGCCCTGCGTGCTGAAAAGGCTGAGCCGGGCCGACCGGGAGGAATTCGGCGACTATTTCCACCGCTGTGAAGTGGATACCCCAGCCTGTGTGGGCTGCCGCACCTGTGTGCGCACCGGCTGCCCGGCCCTGCGCTTCGACAAGGCGGCCAAAAAGACCCGCATTGAGCCCAGCCAGTGCGTGGGCTGCGAGATCTGCCTGCAGGTCTGCCCCAAATCGGCCATCCGGGCCGTCAAAAAGGGAGGTAACTGATAATGAGCGACGTCAAGAACATACTCCTGGTGGGCGTGGGCGGTCAGGGCACCATCCTGGCCGGCAAGATTTTGTCCAACGGCCTATTGGGCGCCGGCTACGACGTGAAGATGAGCGAGATCCACGGCATGGCCCAGCGGGGCGGCAGCGTCTCCAACCAGGTGCGCTATGGACAGAAGGTTTATTCGCCGATCATCGACAAGGGCCAGGCCGATATTCTGGTCGCCTTCGAGACCATGGAAGCGGTGCGCTGGGCGCCGTTTCTGAAGAAGGGCGGCCTCTTGGTGGTCAACGACTACCGCATCCCCCCGGCCCCCGTTCTGACCGGCAGCCTCGACTACCCCGAGGGCCTTCTGGAAGCCCTGGCCGCCCAGACTCCGACCACGGTCATCAAGGCCGCCGAGATCGCCGAGGGCCTGGGAAACGGCAAGGCCATGAACATCGTTCTTTTCGGGGCTTTGATCAAGCAGATGGACCTCGCGGACATCGATTGGGAGGCCCAGATCAGGGCCAACGTCAAAGCCTCGTTCGTGGACCTGAACCTCAGGGCTTTCAAGGCCGGCCGGGACGCCGCTTAGGCTCTGTCAAGAAATAACCTCCACATCTCCCTGGCGGCGTTGCTCTTGCTTTTGCCGCCAGCAATCCGGCAAAAGCAAGAGCGCCTTGCCAGGAAAACGTATAGGTTATTTCGTAACTCTTCACGGCGCCGGTCCAAAAACAGGCTTACGCTGACAGTAAAGCTAAAACAGTGATAGCTTCATTACCAGGTCAGACCAAGGGTGACGGCCATATTTCAATAGGTCCACAGCCCGACCTTCCAACGTCGGTGCCTTTGGCGCATGAAGGTGTCCAGACCCAATAAAGAAAGGTAAACCGCCTATGCCCACCGTTGTCAGCACCGTACCTCAAAGCCGCTTCGATTTGTACCAGGTTTCTTTTCCCGCCGGCTGGGAAATTCGCTTTCTGGA
>JAISFR010000062.1 GCA_031263565.1 Candidatus Adiutrix sp.
CAAGATCGGGCTTGTCGATCTTCATGCTGTCTCTCCTATTGAGTTTCCCGGATGCGTTTGATGAGCTGGCCGAATTCTTTCTCAAACTCGGCGTAAACCGGCTTGGTAGCCTCGATGAACGCGGCCTTGTCGACGTTCTCGTTGACCTCCAAGCCCTTTTCCTTAAGCTGCTGGAGATAATCATCGGCCTGCTGCTTGCTGACTAGCCGTTCATAGGTCACGGCTTCGGCGGCCGCCTCCCGGATGACTTTCTGATCGGCTTCGGAGAAGCTTTCCAGAGTGTGGCGGGAAATCAACAATAAGGCCGGGGCGTAGAAGTGATCGGTCATGGACAGGTATTTCTGCACTTCATAGACCCGCTGGCCGAAAATGACCGGCAGCGGGTTTTCTTGGGCGTCAATGGTTTTCTGCTGCATGGCCGTGAAAACCTCGCCCCAGGCCATGGGAGTGGGGTTGGCGCCCAGCGCCCGGAAAGTGGCGATGGGGGCCGGGCTTTCCATGACCCTGATCTTGATGTTCCGTAAATCTTCGGGCTTGACGATGGGCCGGACGCTGTTGGTGATCTCCCGGAAGCCGTTTTCAAAATAACCCAGGCCGATGACGTCTTTTTCGGCCAACTGGTCTAAAAGCTCCCGGCCGACGTCGCCGTCCATGACCTTATAGGCGTGTTCCCGGCTGGTGAAGATGTAAGGCAGATCGAAAACCGTGAAGCCCGGCACAAAGCCGGAGGCCGGGGCGCTGGAGGTGCCGGCCATGTCGACCGTGCCCATGCCCATGCCCTCAATTAGATCGCGCTCATTGCCGAGCTGGCTGGAATGGTAGATCTGAATGGAGATGCGCCCGTCGGTCTTTTGCGACAGAATGTCGCTCATTTTCTGAAGACCGTGGTGGTAGGGATGATTGTCATCCACCACGTGGCCGGCCTTCAGGACGATTTTTTTCCCGCCCTGGGCCCAGGCCAGACCGGCGGGCAGAAGAAGAATCAGAGCCAGAGCGAGCAGAAACTTGCCTTTCATGATGCGATCCCTCCTACGGGCCGCCCCGCTCGGGGCGGCTATTTGATCAGGTTGAGAAAACCCACGCTCAGGGCGGGGATGTAAGTCACCAGAAAAACGGTCACAATCCCGGCGATAATGAAGGGGATAGTGCGTCTGTAGATTTTGTCGATGGGCACCCCGGACATGCTGGAAGACACGAAAAGCGAGGCCCCGAAAGGCGGGGTGATCAGGCCGATCGAAAGGTTGACCACCGTGACGATGCCGAAATGGAGCGGGCTGATGCCCAGTTTCAGGGCCACCGGCAGCATCAGCGGAGTGGTCAGCAGAATGATGGTCGAGGTCTCCATGAACATGCCGGCGATCAGATAGAGCACATTGACCAAAAGGAGGAAGAGAATGGGCCCGTCGACCAGCTCAATGACCAGAGAGGAGACGATCATGGGGATGTTCATGACCGTCATCAGCCAGCCGAAAAGAGTGGCCCCGGCGATGATCAGCATGATGCCCCCGGTGGTCAGCACACTGCGCTTCATGGCCGTCAGAAAATTTTTCCAGTTCAGCTCCCGGTAGATGAAGATGCCGATGAAAAGGGAATAAAGGGTGGCCGCAATGGCCGATTCAGTCGGGGTGAAAATGCCCCGGTAAATGCCGCCCAGGATAATGACCGGCGACAAAAGACCCCAGAAGGCCGCCCGGAAACTCTTCCAGATCGGCAGTTTTTCGGCACCCTCCTCCTTGGGGGCCATGCCTTCCCGGCGGACGATGACGTAAGCGGTCAGACAGTAAAGGAAAGTGGCCACCAGGCCGCCGCCGATGACGGCCAGAAAAAGGTCGCCGATGGAAGTGTTGGCCAGAACGCCGTAGATGACCAGGGGAATGCTGGGCGGAATAAGAATGCCCAGGGTGCCGCCGGTGGCCTGGAGGGTGGCGGTGAAATCGGGCTTGTAATTTCTCTTGACCATTTCCGGGAACATGACCCCGCCGATGGCCGCCGTGGTGGCCAGGGCCGAGCCGGAAATGGCCCCGAAGAAGGCGCAGGTGACAATGCTGACCAAAGCCAGGTTGCCCCTGATACCATGGAGGGCGGCTTCGGCGAAAGACACCAGACGCTTGGATAAACCGCCCTGGAGCATCAGTTCCCCGGCCATGACGAAAAAGGGAATGGCCATCAGGGGGAAGGAATCCACAGCCGTGAACATGCGCTGGTCCACAACCAGCATGGGGATGCGCTCGGACAACAGAATGCCGCAGATGGAGGCCAGAGCCATGGTGAAGGCAATGGGCACCCCCAGAAACAAGAGAACCAGGAGACTTATGACCAGAATAATGCCCGCCAGAGTCATCCGCTTTCTCCTTTCTTCAAAATGTCGATCTGTTCCAGGGTGAAAAAAGCGGCCAGAAGACCGCCCAGAGGCAACGACACATAAACCCAGCCCATGGGCAAGCGCATGGCCGGGCTGAGCTGGGTCAGGTTGCGCATGGTCAGCTTGCAGCCATAATAAGTGAAAGCCAGGCAGAAAAGCAGAATCAACAACATGACCAGCAGAGCCAACAGCCGGCGTCCGTTGGGCTTCAGGGTTTCAATCAGCACTTCAATGGCCACGTGGGCCCGGCGCCTTATGCCCAGGCCCATGGCCAGGAAGACCAGCCAGGCAAAGAGATAGCGCATGGCTTCCTCGGACCAGTAGAGAGAATAGTCCATCAGGTAACGGGTAAAGACCTGGGCCCCGCCGATCAGCACCATCGTGCAGCAGACGACGATCAAAAAACCCATGACCCATTTTTCCAGAAAATCGCCGATTCTTATCATTTCAAACCTCACCGGCCGGGCGCCGTGCGGCCCGGCCATCAATCGAACAGGGTCAGCTCGACAAAAGTTCGCGGTTGACCACCGAAACCGGTTTTTCGCCTTTCAGCACCCGCAACACCTCCAGGGCCGCGCTGCGCTGAAGGTCGCGCACGCATTCCACCGACAGATAGGCCGAGTGAGGGGTGATGACCACGTTGTCGAATTTGTACAGCGGGTGGTCCTGGCCCGGAAACTCGGTCGACAGCACATCCAGGCCGGCCCCGGCGATTTCGCCGCTTTTCAGAGCCTCGACCAGGGCCGGTTCGTCAATCACCCCGCCCCGGGCGGTGTTGATGAGCAGGGCCGTGTTCTTCATGGCCCGGAATTCGGCCCGGCCAAAGATGTTCCGGGTGTCGCCGGTCAACGGCAAGTGGATCGACAAATAGTCGGACTCCCTGATCAGGCCGTCAAAATCCACCTTTTCCACCCCGTGTTCGGCCATGGCTTCGGCGCTGACATAAGGATCATGGGCCATGACTTTCAGGTCAAAGCCCCTGGCCCGCCTGGCCACGGCCCTGGGGATGTTGCCGAAGCCGGCCAGGCCCAGCACCCGGCCGTCCAATTTGTAGACCGGGTCGGCCGGGGCCAGGGACCAGAGGCCGCCCTTGACCAGGTTATTGAGCAAAACGATCTTCTTGGCCACGGTCAAGAGCAGGGCGATGGCGTGGTTGGCCACATCCGGCACCTGGGCGGTGACCACGTTGGTGACGAAAATGCCCTTGGCCGTGGCCGCGGCCAGGTCGATATTGTTGACGGCCACCCCGGTGCGGGCCAGAAGGCGGTTTTTCTCCATGGCCCCGATCAGTTCGGCGTCGATCTGGGCATAGGTGACGATGACCGCGTCGGCCTCGGCGCAGAGAGCGGCCAGGGCGGCCCGGTCCTCCGGGTTTTCAGCCAGAACGACCTCGGCCTCCGCTTCACGCAAGGTCTCGAAGAAGGGCTCCGGACTGGGAAAGGGGGAGTCGGTGATGACTACTTTGAATCGGGCCATGATCGCCTCCTCCCCCCTTAATCCTTGCTTTCCGGCGCTGGGGCGGGGCCGGAACGCTGCCGGCCGTTCATGCCCACGTTAGGCAGAGGATAGTCGTTGATCAGAATGATGATGCGTGATTTGTCAACCCCGCAGACTTCATGGATCTTGTCGCTGATGTACTCGATCAGCACTCTCTTTTGTTCCACGGTGCGGCCTTCGGCCCAGTCAATGTGAACTACCGGCATAATGAACTCCTTATTATTCAACAGGGCGCCCGAAAATACGGGAGCAGATGGCCATCAGGTCTTTTTCGCTCAGCGAGGCCTTGCGCACGTAGCTTTCGCTCTTGACGGCCTCCAGAATATCACCCATCTGGTCTTTGGTCACTTCGTCGGGGTTGACCCCGTGCTTTTCCAGGTAAAAATTGATGTTGGCCTTGCCGCTGCCCTTGCCGATGACGAATTCCACCGGGTCACCGCCGACCATGGCCGGGGCGAAGGGCGACATGCCGGTGGGAATGCCCATTTTCAGGAATTTGTAAATGACGTCGGTCACCAGGCCGGATTCCACCTTCGAGAGATTGGGGCCGACTATGGGCTTTTTAGCCGGCACTGGCACCTTGGAGATTTCCGAACAGAGCCGGGAGACGGCCGAGAGCCTGGACATGTCCAGCCCGGTCTCGACCCCCGCCAGAAGCTGAAGGGCCATGGCGATTTCCTCGGTGGCCACGTTGCCGGTGCGCTCGCCCAAGCCGTTGACGGCCGAGTGAAGGCAACTGGCCCCGCCTTCCACGGCCGCCAGGCTGGCCCCGACCCCGAAGCCGAATTCGTTGTGACCGTGGAACTCCACCGGCACGTCGACCACTTCCCTGATTTTGCGGATGGTCATTTTAACGGCTTCCGGCAGGGCCACCCCAAAGGTGTCGGTCACGGTGACGGCGTCGGGCCTGGCCTGGCGGACCACTTCGCCGAAGATGTTCTGGATATAGGACAACTCGCAGCGGAAGGCGTCCCAGCCGAAAAAGTTGACGTAGAGGCCTTTTTCCTTGGCATAGGCCACCGAGCCGATGAGGCGGTCCAGAAGGGCCGGGGTGTCCAGACCGTTGGAGTGGCGGCAGATCCAGGGGTTGATGGGGTGCTCGACCACCACGGCCTTAAGGCCCAGATCCAGGCTCAGATCAATATCCTCTTCCTTGGTGCGGCAGAGGGTCATCAGTTCCACCGGCAGGTTCAGGCTGAGAATCTTCTTGATGGCCCGGGGGATGGAGGCGTTGACCACGGGCATGCCCACCTCCAGACGCCTAAGGCCCAGTTCGGCCAGGGCCTCAGCCAGGCGGACCCGCTCGTCCTCTTTCCAGATGACCCCCGGGGTCTGCTCGCCGTCGCGCAGGGTGACGTCATAGATATCGACCTTTGGGGGATAGAGATCCTTGACCTCGGACATGAAGTTAAGAGGCGAGGTCCAGTGGAGCGGCCCGAAATAAGGTTCGGTCATGGCCGGCAGCTTGGAATAGTCGTTCATTAAGCCCTCCTTGAGCTTCTTCCAATTCTATTTGGCGTATTCCAAAGAATTGGAACGATATTTTTCCAATTTTTGTTTGATACAGAGGCATTTTTGATCAAAAATTGGAATCTGGCGGTATCCGGGCCGCCCGAAGCGGACAGAGCCCTACTTATGGTAATATGGTATTACCATAACCATAGTTATAATAATGACCCGGCCGCAGGGGATAAACACTCCTCAATCGGCCGCCGAAACAACGAACACGGTTGTTAAAAAGTTCAAAGCAAAGTTTGGAGCAACTTGTTTTTATGGTATGGTGGTAATACCATAATAAAACCGTAAATAATTTCTCTATGGAGATAACTTTAGCAAAAATTTAATTTTTGTCAAGAGAAAAAATGAAACTGACGGTCGGGGCCGGAGACCTCACTTGGCCGCCGCCGGGCCGCTTACCTGCGGCCCCGCCCCCGGTAGGGATCGGGCGGCAGATCCTGATAGGCCCGGTCAGCCATGGTCATCATGCGGCCGGCGCTGAGGTTGACCACTTCCACCCGGCGGTTGCGGCCGTCTTCGGGGTCGATGTTGGGCAGCGGCCGGCTTTCCCCGTGCCCTTCGGGTATGAGCTGGCGGCTGGAGAAGCCGAAATTTTCGGCCAGGTAGCGCTGCACGGTGTTGGCCCGGCGGCGGGAGAGGTCCATGTTATAGTTGAAGCCGCCCACGGCATCGGTGTGCCCTTCCAGACGGAAGGTGGCCCCGGCCAATTCCCGGGAGCTCATGGCCTGGCCCAGGATGTTCAGGGTCTGACGGGCCCGGGCGGTCAGGGTATCGCGGTCGAATTCAAAAAGAATGTTCAGCGCCACCCGGGGTCCGTCGTCGGCGGCGTACGGCTCGGGCAGACATTCGTCCGGTGGCATTTCCCCGCCCCGGGCCACGGCCAGGGCGGCCCGCTGCTCAGGTGTGTATTTCTTTTTACAGGGCCTGGGTTCCGGACCCAAAAGCGACTGTATCAATTGGCTGACGCTGGGGTCGGCCCCGGTGTAATCGGCCGTACGCAGGGTCAGGAAGGGGTGGTTGATGAAAGTCCAGCGCGGCAGGGGGAAGTCGGAGAAGGCCGGTTCCTTCATTTCAAAGGCTCCGCTGCCGTCATAATCCACGATCTGGAAGGTCCAGGGATCGTAGAGATCAACATCGGTCACATAGCAGAAAACCCGGCCGTTATGACTCAGGCGAATGGACCGGCCGGCGTCGTTGGCCAGTAGAAACTCCTCCCGCCGGGTCTCCTCGCCCTCCACGGCCGGGTCAAAATCAATCATAATATCGCTTATTTTTTTAGCCCCGTAGAGATCGGGCTTGAGCCAGCCGTGGGGGTAGTAGTCCCCATGGTTGCTCAGGGCCGCCAGATCGCCGGGCAGGAGGACGGCCAGCCAAAGCGCCGCCCAGACCCGCCAGAGACCGGCCCTGGAGGGGCATTTAAAAAATATATCAATAAAAACACGCATTTGTTCAGCCTCAGTGCTTAGGGAAAGGCTCTTAAGAGCCTCCCGTAATTCTTATCGGCCATCGGCGGCTGAAAAATAAACCGCCGGCGCTGTGAACCGCGCTGTACGGAAAGCCTCCTCCAGGGTCGCCCAAAAAGGCCTGACTGTAAAAAAACTTGCACAGCCAAAGCCTGGCCAAAGGCTATCTTTAATTTAAATAGATGATATTTCAATATATTAATACCCTGGCACGACAGTTGCTTGTATCAAACGGCAAGCAGTTAAACCTTTCAAGGAGGCCGTCATGTCCAAGACCAGCAGCTATCAGGATCTCAATCTTCGGGAAGGTGCCTCCGTCAGCGAAATCAAAGCCGCGTTCCGGCATCTGGCCAAGGCCTATCACCCTGACGCCGCCGGCCGGGACCAGGCAGATGTGGAAAAATTCATCAAGGCCCAGAGCGCCTATCAAAAGCTGATGAAAAAGGCCGTGGCCCACAACCGGACCCGCCGGGCCGAAGAAGCCGCCCGGCAGCCCGATTCGGCCGCTCTGCGGGAGGCCGCGCCGGCCGCCAACTGGCGCTTTGAAAGCCGCCGCGAAGTCGGCCTCAATGTCCACTACCGCCTCTTCGTGCTGCGCCCTGAAACGGGCGGCTGCCAGGTAGTGCTGCCCTGGCAGGCCCGGGAAGCCTGCCCCCGCTGTCTGGGCCAGGGCCAGACCCTGGCCCGCCTCGGCCGGAATAACCTCTACCGGCCCTCTACCTGCGATAAGTGTGGCGGCAGCGGCACGGTGACCCGCGAAAGCCGGCTGGAGGTCAAAATCACCCCGGAAATGGTGGGCCTGGACAAAATCCGTCTGCGCCAGGCCGGCCTTTACGAGCCTAAAACGGCCCGGCGCGGCGACCTGATTCTGGAAATCGACTGGGTAGACCAGTTGCCCCGCCGAAATTAAGACCACAATCACCTGTGGACAGTTAGGATCAGTTCAGAAACAATTTGTATGTTTTTCTGGCAAGGCGTTCTCCGCCCCGGCTCCGGTCTCCGCCGCCAGGCGGCGGGCGATCAGGGCGCAGGCCATCAGTTGCATCTGATGGAAGACCATCAGCGGCAGGATGATGACCGAAGCCAGACCCGGCGGAAAGATGATGTTGGCCATGGGTACTCCGGTAGCCAGACTCTTTTTGGAGCCGCAGAAGAGAATGACGATACGGTCGGCCCGGTTGAAGCCCGTCAGGCGTCCGACCCACCCGGTCAGAACCAGGGCCAGGGCCAGCAGTATCCCGCAGACCAGACCTAAGAGCAGGAAGAGGGGCAGGCTCAACTGTCCCCAAAGCCCGCTGTTGGCCCCGTGGCTGAAGGCCACGTAGACAATGAAGACAATTGAGAGGCGGTCGACAAAAGTGACCAGGGCTTTGTGCCGGCCGATCAGCGGCGCCAGCCGGCGGCGCATGACCTGCCCCAGGGCGAAAGGCAAAAGGAGTTGCCGGCAGAGATCAATGACCGCCTGGCTTGAGATTCCGCCGCCGGCCGTATTCATCAGCAGGCCTGCCAGGAGCGGGGTGACGAAGATCCCCAGAAGACTTGAGAAAGAGGCCGCGCAGACGGCGGCGGCCACGTTGCCCCCGGCCAGAGAGGTGAAGGCGATGGACGACTGGACCGTGGACGGCAAGATGCAAATGAACATCATGCCCAAATAGAGGTCTACCCCGATCACGGGCGTCATCAGCGGCTTAAGCAGCAGGCCCAATATCGGGAACATAACGAAAGTGCTGCTGATGATGACCAGGTGCAGGCGCCAGTGGGTCAGGCCCAGCCAGAGATTCTGGGGTGAGAGTTTGACCCCGTGAAGAAAAAACAAGAGGGCCACCACCAGCTTGGAGACCGTGCCGGCCAGTTCATAGCCCCGCCCGTGGACCGGCAGAACTGTGGCCAGGGCCACCGTGGCCAGGAGAACTATAGTATAGCCGTCCAGCCATTGGGGCGGAAATTTTCGCGAATTTTTCATGATTGATTCAGGCCTGCCCGTTCTTATTCATGATTGCTCAAGAGCTTTTCTGGCGTTGGCCCGGTCCTTGTCCAACTGGGAGGCCAGTTGTTCCGGGGATTCGAAGCGGATCATGGACCGGAGCCGGGCTATAAAGTCGATGGACAGGCGCTGACCGTAGATGAAGCGTTCAAAATCGAAGATATGGGTTTCCACGGTCATGGGCTGTTCGCCGAAAGTGGGGTTGTAACCGATGCTGGTCATGCCTGCGTACACCTGTTCCTCGAGATTGACCCGCACGGCATATACTCCGGCATCGGGAATCAACTGCCGGATGCACCCCAGATTGGCGGTGGGAAAGCCCATGGTCCGGCCCCGGGCCTGCCCGTGTTTCACGACTCCCAAAAGGCGGTAGGGCCGGTCCAGGGAGCGGGAGGCGCTTTCCACCAGACCGCTTTTCAGATCCTGCCGGATCTGGGAACTGGCGAAAAGGCCGTTCTGGCCGGCAATTGCTTCGACAATACTGAGCCTGGCTTTGGGGTTGCTTTGGTTCAGCCATTCTTCTATGCTGGCGGCATCGCCCTTGGCGTCTTTGCCGAAATTGAAATCCGGCCCCAGAACCGCGGCGGCGGGCTCGATAAATTTGCCCAGGAATTGATAGAGGAATTTCTGGGCTTCGACGGCCGCCATTTCCCTGGTGAAGCGCAATACGCCCAGGCGGTCCAGCCCCCAGGCTTCCAGGATTTCGGCTTTCTGCTCCAAGGTGGTCAGGACAGGCGGCGCGGCGGCCGGGGCCAGTATCTGGAGGGGGTGGGGTTCAAAGGTCAGAATTAGAGACTGGGCCTTGAGCCGGGCGGCGTTCTTGATGACCGTATCGATCAGAGCCCGGTGCCCCAGATGGAGGCCGTCGAATACTCCGATGGAAAAAGCGGCGCGCGGCCGAAGGCTGGCGTTTTGTTCCGCCCAGTTGCTGATGAGTTCCATGTCGTTGAAATCCGTTTAAATTTTTTTTTGGGGAATTTTACACAGGGCTGACGCATATTGTTTTTACTGAAATTATTGACAATTTTTTAAAAATCAACCAGTTGCCCTTTTTTTTCCAGGGCCTATCGAGGGTTTGATCAGCGAGTTTTTTCACTTTGCAAGGCACGGGCAAAGCAGAAGAGTCTTGATTTTCAATGATATGCCTTGCACTATATTTTTCAGAATTAATATGCGTCAGCCCTGGAATTTTACATCAATTATCTTGACAATTCCTCCCAGCCATTATATAGTCATTTTTCGGCGCGGTTGCAAGAACAAAGTTCCCCCCGGCCGCCCCACTGGAAAGCGGCGCATATGACGGCTGGTTTTCCAAAGATAAAAAAAGCCGAAGTGGTGGAATTGGTAGACACGCTAGGTTCAGGGTCTAGTACTCGTTAGGGTGTGGGAGTTCGAGTCTCCCCTTCGGCACCACAATAAAATCAAAGGGTTAGCACGATTTTTAGAATCTGCTAACCCTTTTCATTTTTCCCGGGCGCCTTTCCAGCCCCACTATAGCCCCACCTTTGGGGACTTGCCCCACCGTGGCCTCATTTTTACCGCTGAATTCGAGAAGCGCCTTGGAGCCTCTTTTCTCGGATTTTTCACTTTTTTTATTTCCAGCCCTACCCGGCCTCCGGCCCTCAGCCTCACCTTTGGGGACCGCCAGCCCCACTATAGCCCCACCTTTTTCGCTGAAATCGGGAGCTGTCTATGACGCCGATTCTCGAAATTTGTGGTATCACCTGGGGACATAATGCCAGTTCCGGCCCTCTGGGAGAGCTCCCCCACCGCTCCCCCACTTTTTCCAGCTTGTTCGGGTCAGCCTATGCCGCCATCCAGACCTGGCTGAAGAACTGCTTCGAGTCACCACCCAAATGTCCCCTCTTTAACCGCTGGCCTGACCTACGGCTGATCCGGCGTCAACGCCGGGAGGCCTGCCTGACTGTCCTGCTGACTTTGCTTCGGCATCTGGACCCGACCACCCTCTGCATCGGTTTCCTTCACTCCAATGGCCAGTTCCAGAATCTGGCCATGAAGCACATTGTGCTGGCAACCGGCCTTGGGCAACGGCGCTGTGAGCGGGTCATCGCCGATTTGAAGCGGCTGGCGGCCTTGGAGATGAAATCTCCCGGCCACGGGCAACCCCCGGCCCTGGCATTCAGCTCCAGGTTTATGGAGTGGATGCTCTGGGAATCGTCCCTCTGGGCCTTGGAGCATGGCCAGCCGGCTGTTCCATTCGATTTTGAACAGGATGAGGCCCGGCCATGATTCCGATTTCCCTGACTCAAAAATCCGGCAACCGCTGCGGGCACGACCCAAAAAATCCGAACTTGAGCCCGCCTAATCCGATCCGCAAGGGTAAAGGTGGGCCGCCCCGCATCCTCTCTCTGGCCGCCGAACGGGCCAAGGAGTGGTTCTGGAATCCGCAGAAGTGTCCACTTTTGGATACAAAAACTGACCGCCAGACTCGCAGTGAGCGTCGGGAAGCCATCCAGGTGGTGTTGGAGTGTCTGCTCAGTCGTCTGGATTTGGTCACCCTCTGCGTCGGTGCTCCCACCCTGAACCACGGCTTTGTTGATCTGGGCATGAACTCCATAGTGTAGGGCACCGGCCTGGGCCAGCGGCGCTGTGAGCGGGCCATCGGCGATCTGAAAGAAGCCGGCTTTATGGAAGTGAGCCAGCCGCGTCATCGCAACGAGGATGGCAAATATGTCGGACTCCGGGCCATCCGCTGTCTGACCGTCCGTTTTTTCGAGTGGCTTGATCTGGGGCCGATGCTGGCCAAGGAGCGTTCCAGGGCCAGCCTGGCTTTGAAAAAGCGTCTGGCCAAATATGGCCGTTCCCTCAAGGATGCCGTCAAGCGGTCGTTTGAGAAGCTCCTGAAATCGTCAGCCCAGGGGCGAAACATTGGTCTTCAGACGAGGCGGCCGGCCTCACAGGAAATCAGCCGCCCCTGGTACGACTTTTATAACCAGAAAATCCGGGCTGGCCTGGATATTCAGGATGCCCGGCGTCTGACCAATGAGGCCTTTGGCTACCCTCTTAATTGGAGCCCCGGTTACGGCGACCCGGCGGACTTTGTCCAATGATCGGGAAAATCAGTGTCCCATCGGCAGTCAACCAGCTTCAACCGGCTGTCGCCATCGTTTGTGGAAGTCTGTCTGGCCACTTGTTTTCGAAAAAATAGGCCGCTCCGGCCTTCATATTTTTTTCAGCCGTTTAAGTGTCGGGTGGATTGCCCATATTTGTCGCGCCTTAAGTCAAGAGAAAGACTTTAAGAAGTAGCATCGTTGCCTTTAAGCCCGCCCGCCCTGGCCGCTGTCGCTGGCTGGTTGGGTCCGCCCCGCCAGCGGCCAGGGCTCATCGTCAATTCGTAGTCTGGTTCCCCGGAAGCAACGAAAGGATATAGAAATGGTTGTCCATAACAGAAAGCAGAGAAAGACCTATGACGCCAGAGTCGAGTTCCTGGCCGTCCGGGAGGATGTGGCCCAGCTGCTGGCCGAAGGCCACCGCATCAAGGCCGTGTTCGAGCGCCTGACTCAGGGCGGTCGCATCACGGTCTGCTACACGACTTTTTGTGATTACATTCGCGGCGGCGGCCAGCGCCTCAGGAGGAAGGACCAGAGGCGAGGCCAGCCGGCCTTTTTCGCTGGTCAGCCGCCGCAGTCATCG
>JAISFR010000101.1 GCA_031263565.1 Candidatus Adiutrix sp.
AGCCCCAAGGCCCTGGCCATCCTGTAGGCGTCGGCCAGGGCGCAGTTTATTGGTTTTTTCGTGGAGCGGCCCCTGGTTCTCATGTCGATCCACCTGTTTCGGGCGACCTGGGGAGCGGATTCCGGCCAGACCTGACTGGCGAAGTCGCCTTTTTTCAAATTGTTTTTTTCAGCCAGCCTCTGAACCACCTCGATGAAACAGGCTTCAAAAAGTCCCGCCATTACGGCAAGTTCCGACTCGTTAAACTCGATTGTCCTCATTGGCTACCTCCGATTGGGACCGTGGAAAGCGGAAATCATTTCCGGTTTTCTCTTTATAACAGCAAATGACTCCTAAATCAAGGCAAAAATGGCTTGCAATTGCCATTGGATGGTGCTATTACAAGAAAATAATTTTGCCAATTAATTACTGGCAATAGGAGCGTCTTATGCTGGAGCGCCTCAATTACTTGTCCGAAACTCTTGGCAGCCACAAAGCGGCCGCTGAATACCTGGGTTATACCGAGCGGCATTATTACAACCTCAGAAAAAGCCTGGAGAACGGAGCCCCATTACATAGGCGGGTCGAAAATTACATTACCCGCATGGCCGTCCAGTTGATGACCAGAAAACACCATCATCGGAAAGGACATTGAACGATGACTATTACCAAACCACGCAAAGGAGCTGGAGTAATTCAGAGGCTTTTTTGCTCTCGCCTGAGGAAATCATGGGGGACGCATGGCCACGATTCATTTGTTTTTGACCGGTAAGGGGGGCGTCGGGAAATCCTTCGCCGCGGCCCTGCTTTACCAGTATCTGCGGAAAAAGCTGGCTGATCAGACCGATAATCCTTATCAACTGGTCGCCTACGACACGGACCCGGTCAACTCGACTTTCGCCGGATATAAGGAGTTCGAGGTCACGGGCCTGAAAATCATGGACGGCGACGACATTGATCCGTCCTCTTTCGACCGTCTGGTCGATGAAATCTGCGCACTGAACGGCGAGGCCCAGGTCATTGTCGACAACGGCGCCTCCTGTTACGTCAGCCTCTGTTCCTATATCAAGGGGAACAACGCCTTTGACACGCTCCGGGACGAGGGCCATGCGGTTCTCATTCACACTTTGGTGACCGGGGGCCAGGCCCTGGGCGAGACGCTCAACGAACTGAGGACCTTGAGCCGGCATTTTCCTGACGTGCCCCTGGTCGTCTGGCTGAATCCCTATTTCGGGGAGATCAGCATGGACGGGCAGAAATTCCAGGAATTCAAGTTTTACAAAGAGGCTTCAGCCAACATCAAGGCCATCATCGAGATACCCCATATCAAACAGGTTCTTTTTGCCAAAGATATGGGAACTCTGCTGGCCCGCAAATGGAGCTTCGAGGCCGGGGTCAATTCCAGCTTGCCGCTGATGTCCAGGCAGCGCTTTAAAAACATGTGGCGCAACATCCATCAGGCCATCGACCAGGCCGGTCTGGTCTGAGGGGGCGATATGAGCGACGAACTCAGCCTCCCTCTGGATAAATTGACCGGCCCGGATGAGGATTTCAGCCCGGACCGGGCCGAAGGCGCGGGCAAAGAAAAAATGCCGCAACTGCCTGACGGCATCGGTTTGAGCTATGAGGACATTCGGCTTCTCATGTCGATGAAGCATCAGACCGCGATGGAAATGGACGACCCGGTTCTCATGATGGTCACGGTTTGCAATTCTTTTTTGGGCGAAACCCAAAATTTGCACCAGCGCCACAATGAGGCCCTTTCCAGGATCATCGCCGGGAAGACCAGGGAATATATTTCCGGCGTCAAACAAAGCGCCGACGCCTTTAGCCAGACTTTGGCCGACGCGTCGGTGGAAGGCGTCCGCCGGATATTTGAGGACCATGCCGCGAAACTCCAGGCGCACCAGGGGAATGCCAGATGGTGCGCTCTGATCGTGGCGATTTCAGCCCTGGCCAATATCGCCGTTTTGGCCCTGCGATGAATCGCCCCGAATGAGTGAACCTAATCGCGGCCTGTACGATGAAGTAAGGAACGCCGACAGGAACTCGCTTCTGGAAAGCATTTCCCTGAATTTAGGCGACTTTGTGGTCGAGGCCCTTCAAGACCCTGAGGTAATCGAAATTTTGCTCAATCCCGACGGGAAACTGTGGATTGAGCGGTTCGGCCGGCCGATGAAGCCGGCGGGTTTCATAACCCCTTATCAGGCCGATCTGGCTCTTTCATTCATAGCCAGCGCCTTGAAGACCTGCGCCACTCCGGAAACGCCGATCATCGAGGGCGAACTGCCCCTGGACGGCTCCCGGTTCGAGGGCCTGATGCCGCCCATAGTGGCGGCCCCCTCGTTCGCCATTCGGAAAAAGGCGTCCAAAATTTTTACTTTCGAGGACTACCAGAACGCCGGAAACCTGACCCCGGAGGGGAAAGAGGTTTTAGAAGCGGCAGTGGTCAAGCATAAAAACATTCTGGTCGTGGGCGGCACCGGCTCGGGCAAAACCACTTTTGTGAACGCCATCATTGACGCCATAGCGCGTCTGACGCCGCACGACCGGCTGGTCATTATAGAAGATACATCGGAATTACAGTCGAACAGCGAAAACCGGATAGAGCTTCACGCGACGGATTTTGTCGATATGCAAAGGCTGCTCCGGGCCACTATGCGCCTTCGTCCCGACCGCATTTTAGTCGGGGAAGTGAGGGACGTTTCGGCCCTGGCCCTGATCAAAGCCTGGAACACCGGACATGACGGCGGCGTGGCCACGGTTCACGCCAACAGCGCCCGGGAGGGGCTGGTTCGTATTGAACAGTTGATTGCCGAGGGCAATTTCGCTCCCATCAAAGAAGTGCTGGCCGACGCCGTTCATCTGGTCGTCTTTATGAAAAAGTTCGAAGGTTTCCGCCGGGTGGCCGAGATCGCCGAAGTTGGATTTTCGGCTGAATCCAGGGACTACACGTTTGATTATCGCTATCGCTATGCCCCGGTCGAAGCGGAAGCCGCTGACGGCTGCCGCTCCCGGAGTGACAAGGATTTCAGGGCCGCGTAAAAGCGCGGGCTAAATAAATTTCAGGAGTTTTATGAATAAGAAGTCATTGGCCTTCCTGGCCCTGGCCGTGGCGGGATATTTGACCCTGCCCGAACTGGCTTTCGCTTCCGGCGGCATTGGCGAGTTTTCCGCGCCGCTGGAAAAAGTCATGAACACCATCACCGGCCCGGCCGGCAAGACCATCTCCATCGTGGCCATGGCCTTGTGCGGCTTGGTTTTCATCATGAACAAAGACGATCTCAGCGGCGGTTTCAAACTGCTTTTGGGCGTCGTCTTCGGCATCAGCTTCATCGCTTTCGCCGGTTCCATCGTCAATTCCGTTTTCAGCTTCTCCGGGGCCGTGCTCGTATGAACGCGCCCATCCGCAGATCGCTTCATCGGCCCACCCTGGTTTTGGGCGGGGACCGGGAATTGGTCATGTTCTCCGGCCTGGGGGCTTTCCTGACCGCCCTGGGCGGCTTCAGTCTCATCTCGGCCCTGTGTGGCCTGGCTTTCTGGCTCATAGCCCTTTTCTGGCTCCGCAAGTGGGCCAAGGAAGATCCGCTCATGCGCCAGGTCTGGCTTCGTCATATTCGGCAGCGGGATTACTACCCGGCCAAGAGCACGGTCCATCCGGGGGCCGGCCAGGCCGGCCCCTGGAAGGCCAAGGGGGCGGCCTGATGCTGGAGTTGAAACCTTTCCGCAAACCCGTCCAAGGACTGCCCGAACTCATTCCCTATATCCGTCTGGTCGCGCCGGGGGTGGTGGCCAACAAAGACGGCTCTTTGATGGCCGCCTGGGAGTTCCGGGGCGGCGACACGGCCTCTTCGACCATTGAAGAGCTTGACTTTGTGACCAGCCAGGCCAATCAGGCTCTGATGATGTTGGGCAACGGCTGGATGTTGCACGTTGACGCCCTTCGCCGTCCGTCCGCCAACTATCCGGCGCCGGGCCTGTCCCATTTTCCCGACTCCGTTTCCCAGATGATCGACGATGAGAGGAGGGCTTTTTTCAGCCGGGAAACCTGTTTCGAGACGAACACCGTCTTGACTTTGACTTACAAGCCGCCGACTTCCCTGACGGTGAACATGTTGGGGGACAGGCGCACGGATGAACGTATTCTGTCGGAGTTCCAATCCGATCTGGATAATTTCGAATCCATTCTTTCCGGCGTTTTGTCTATGGAACGCCTGGACGAGTACCGCGAACCGGACGAATACGGCCAGAGCCACACCTATTCGGCCCTTTTGTCCCACCTTCAGCAGTGCCTGACCGGCGATTTCCAGCCGATGATGGTTCCGCGGCCCTGCGGCCTGTTCCTGGACGGCCTTTTGGCCAGCCAGGACTTGATCGGCGGCCTGGCCCCGAGGCTTGGGGATAAGCGTCTGGCGGTCATCGCCATCGACGGTTTTCCGCAGGAATCCTATCCGGCCATTCTGGATATGCTGTCCGGGCTGCCGCTGCCCTACCGTTTCAGTACCCGCTTCATCCCCCTGGACCAGCTCGACGCCGTTAAAGCGGTGGAAGAGGCCCGGAAGTCCTGGGCTCAACAGATGTACAGCCTCAAGGACAAGTATTTCGACAACCCCAACGCCAAAGTCAACCGGGACGCGGCGGTGATGAACGAGGACGCCGAACGGGCCAAGGCCGAAGCCCAGAGCGGTCTCCTGTCCTTCGGCTACCTGACCTCGACGGTCGTACTGATGCACGAAAACGAGGATTTATTGGAAAAGCGGTCCCAATACATTAAAAGGGAACTGACCCTCCTGGGCTTCGGGGCCAGGGTGGAAACCTACAACGCCGTCGAGGCCTGGCTGGGAACCCTCCCAGGCGTGTGGTACGCCAACGTTCGCCGCCCATTAATGAGCACGGTCAACCTGGCCCACCTGCTCCCCCTGGCCAGCATCTGGCCGGGCAGCCCGGAGGCCCCCTGTCCCTTCTATCCCCCGGAATCGCCGCCCCTGATGGTCTGCACCACTGACGGCTCCACCCCGTTCCGGTTCAACCTCCATTGCGGCGACCTGGGGCACAGCATGATTCTCGGTCCCACCGGGGCCGGGAAATCGACCTTCCTGGGCCTGATCTGCGCCCAGTTCCTCCGTTATCCGAAGGCCCAAGTCTTCGTCTTCGACAAGGGCCTGAGCATGTTGCCGCTCTGCCTGGGCGTCGGCGGCACTCATTATGACCTGGCCGGGGATGATGCTTCATTGGCCTTCGCGCCTTTGCGCCAGGTTGACGAATCCGAATCTGAAATGGCCTGGGCCTGTGACTGGATCGCCGGCCTGTATGAGGTCCAGGGTATGGTCTTGAATCCCAAAGACCTGAACGCCGTCAGCGAGGCCATGAACCGGATACGGAAGCAGCCGGCCGAACTGCGCGACCTGAGCATCTTCATGCACCTTCTGCAAGACCCCCGCCTCAAGGAAGGGTTGGCCTATTACTGCGCCGGGGGGCCGATGGCCCGGCTTCTCAACTCGAAAACCGACAATCTGGGTCTGTCGAATTTCCTGGTCTTCGAGATAGAGGAATTGATGAATCTGGGCGAAAAAAGCCTGATTCCGGTCCTGATGTACCTTTTCCACCGCCTCGAAAAGGCCCTCAAGGGCCAGCCGTCCCTCCTGGTGCTGGACGAAGCCTGGATTATGCTCGGCAACCGGGTTTTCAGAAACAAGATTCGGGAATGGCTGAAAGTCCTGCGGAAAGCCAACTGCGCGGTGGTCCTGGCCACCCAGTCCCTGTCCGACGCGGCCCGTTCGGAGATTTTGGACGTCCTGGCCGAATCCTGCCCCACCAAGGTCTTTCTGCCCAACTTCGAAGCGGCCAATGAAACCCAGCGGGAACAGTACCGGGGCCTGGGCCTCAATCTCCGCCAGATAGAAATGATTTCCCGCGCCGCCCCCAAGCGCGATTACTACGTCGTTTCGCGGGACGGGCGCCGCCTGATGCAACTGGCCCTGGGCCGGAAGGCCCTGGCTTTCATCGGCTCTTCCGGCAAGGAAGACCTCGCCCGCCTCAAAGGGCTGATCAAAGAATTTCCCAAGCGGGAGCAATGGATTCCCCGCTGGCTGGCTTGCAAACAGGCCACTTGAGTGGCCGAAATACCGGCCCGGCTGAGAGGAATCAGCCGGGCCGGAAAGGAAAGGAATTTACCTTGAATGATTTGCGAATTTTTCACAATGAGGATTTCGGCCAGGTCCGCGGATTCCTCGATGAAAACGGCAACCCTTGGTTTGTGGCCAAAGATGTCTGCTCAATTCTTGGCATCGGGTATTACCGAGACGCTCTGGCCCGGCTTGACGACGATGAAAGGGGGTCGGTATTAGTCGACACCCTTGGAGGAAAGCAAGAAATGTCAACGGTGAACGAAACCGGCCTCTATTCTCTGATTCTTCGTTCCCGCAAAGCGGCGGCCAAAGCCTTCAAGCGGTGGATCACCCACGAAGTCATTCCGGCCATCCGCAAGACCGGCCAGTACAAAAACTGTCAGGCCGGCCAAAGCATCACCGTCGTCACCCCGGCCGGTGAGTTTATCGATCTGTTGGCCTATGTCAGAACTCTGCGGCAAATGGCCAACCGGGACTTTTACCCGCCGCGCATGAGAGCCGAGTTTCTGGCCGAAGCGGCCAGCCTGTTGAGCGGCTACCCGCCCAGCCGGTTCATGCCGCCCGAGGAATCCTTCCACCACCTATTCCAGTAAAGGAGCTTTAATGAAACACATTTTTACCCTGTCGGCAACATTATTAATGGTCCTGGCCCTGGCCTCTCCCGGCCGGGCCATGACCGTCTTTTGCGCCAACTGTTCGGAGATGCTGACTCAGCAGATTGAGCGGGTGACCAACCTGGAACAGCTTAAACAGTTGATGTCCAGCTACCACGAGGCCATTGAGCAGACCCAGCAGCAGATCGCCCTGGTCCAGAGCAGCATTCAGCAGTATCAGAACATGCTGAAGAACACCCTGAACCTGCCGGCCAATCTCTTGAATCAGGTCAAGGGCGAGTTTTCCAGACTGGCCCAACTGACCAGTCAGCTTAACACCCTCAAGGGCGATGTGCTGGCGATGGGCGAGGTCTTCAACGACCTCTACCCGAACCTGGACTTGATCAAGAACATGGCCGGGGGCCGGAGCGACGTGAGCGTCAAGGAAATTTGGACCAAGTGGTCCAAGGAAACCGACCGGGCCGCCCAGGCCGCTTTCCAGGTCACCGGCAGCCAGCTTAAGGATTTAGCCGAAAACTCCGAGGCCCTTGATTCCCATATCGCCGGCCTTCTCGGCACTCCCGAGGGCCAGATGCAGGCCATCCAGAGCGGCAACTCCCTGGCGGCTTTGCAGATCAAGGAACTCCGCGATTTGCGCCTGATGATGGCCACTAATATTCAGGCCGCCACCCAGGCCCAGATGAAGGACGAGAAGCGGGAACAGCTTTCCGTGGAACAGCGGGAATTTTTGCTGGACGAATCCGGTCTGGAGAGCCAGTACCGGGGCTACAAGTAAAGGAGAGGGCCAAGGCCGTGACCGTAAAGCCTGATTCCAAAATTAGGAAGTGCTTGCGTATCGCGGGCCTGATGCTGGCCGGGTTTATTCTGGCGTTCCTGGCGGGTCGAAGCGCCAGGAACGACCTGGCCGCTTTAGCCCCGCCCTATGTTGAAATACCGGCTTCCCCGTTAGCCCCGCCCGAGCTTGAAAAACCGGCTTCCCCCAGTCATTCCGGCGAGTCGGGACCGCCGGCGGTGGGGGCGGATAAATGAGGAAACTATTTGTCTGCCTGTCCGTCACCGCGGTGGCCGTTCTCTGCTTCGGCCTTCCCGCTTATGCCCAGGACAACATCGCCTCCAGCCTGTTGGGCCGCTTCGCCAGCCAGACCGACGGCTGGTGGGGGATTTTGCGGGGCTACGCCCTGTTCCTCTTCACCACCACCTTAATTATAGAGGTCTGCCTTTTCGGCGTCCGCATGGCCTTGCAGCAATCGAACATCGCCGAAACCACCGGTCAGTTCATCACCCTTCTTCTGTTCGCCGGATTTATCGCCGCGGTCATCGTCAACTATCAGGAATGAGCCACCGGCGTGGCCATCAAAGGCTTGCGGCCCCTGGTCGGCGAACTGACCGGCCAGGCCGTGGATGCCGGGCAGCCGGTGGCCATGGCCGCGGCCATCATGGAAAAGATCATGCCGGTCATGAAAGACGCGGGCATAACGGACTTTGGCGAGGTCTACCTTTACGTCTCCTGCATGTTGATCAT
>JAISFR010000133.1 GCA_031263565.1 Candidatus Adiutrix sp.
ATGCACTTTCACAACATATTTTGAGCATTCCACTTCTTCACAGCTCGTTTTCGCTCTTTATACCTGGACTCTTTGAGCCTATTACCTACGTAGGTATATTTTAGAATGGGAATTTAGGATGTATGTGCTAAATCCGTTGGAGATTTAGGTTGAAAATGACCTGGCGGCGGGCGAAAGCCTGGCCGACCACATAGGTGGCCGCGCCGTAAGTCAGGGCCGGTAAAAATTTAGTTCCGTTTTCCGGTGATCGGGGCGAAAGCAAAGCCCCCGGAACCGTCCTGGCTTACGCTCCCGGTGCCGGGAAAGGGAATATGGGCGCCGGCGACGGGTATTTTTTCTTCGGCGGCCATTTTTAAAATCATTTTGCGGCTTTGTACGGCCTTGAGCGGATCCTGGTCATAAGAGGCTGATTCGTCCGGCCGGGGGAACTGCAGGGCCGCGGCATGAATCAGATCACCGATAAAAAGCAGCTTCTCAGCACCGGATTCCATCAGAAAGACCGTGTGCCCCGGGGTATGGCCAACCGCCGCCAGGGCCGTCAGGCCGGGCAGAATTTCCTGGCCAAAATCAAAAGTCGCCAGGCGCTGGCCATAAGCCTCGATGACCGCCCCGGGCAGGTCGCCAGGGGCCACGGCCGGGGGCTGATCGAAACCGTCTTCCGGCTGGTCGGCGGAAGCCGAAGGCGCGACCGGCAATTCCCCGGCCGGCCGTTCACGGTCTGATTCCGAATCCGCCGGGCCCTCTTCCGGGGCCGCGCTTTCCTGAGCGGCCGCCGGCGCCTCCCGGACCGCCTTGGGACGGGACAGCCCGGCCCAGTAGTCCAATTCGGGCCGGGAAAGCAAAACCCGGGCTTTGGCGAAAGCCGGCTCCCGTCCCTTCAGGAGACCGCCGATATGGTCGGGGTGCATATGGGTCAGAATGACCAGATCAATCTCATCGGGGCTGAGGCCGGCCTGCTTCAGCCGGCCGCTCAGCACTTCCTGGCCCTGGTCGCTGCGGCCCCAGCCGGCATCAATCAGCCAGTTGCCGACAGATCCCCTGACCAAAAAAACATTGACCGAGGCCGGGGCCTGGCCGCCGGGCATATAGGCCAGTTTTTCCTTTTCACTCAAAGGGCCGCTGAAGAGGCCGGCCGGCATCAGGGTCTCCCGGTCTTCAATGGGGTAGACCGTGAAATCATTGACCGTGAACTGCCGGATACCCTCGCCCCTTTCTTCGGCCTGAGCCGCGCCGGCCCAAAGCAGAAAGATCAAGAGCCCTGAAAAGGTCCGAAGCATATTGCGTCTGATCATTTTCCCCCCTCCGCGGCCAGGATCCTCAGAAGAAACCCGCGCCGTCAATTGATAATGCCCGCCGGAGCTGAAGACCGCCCTCCCCCGGCCGGCTTCCTTTAAAAATCAGGCAGCGCGGCCCCCGGCGCCTGGACCGGCCGGGTCAGATCAGGCAGTTTGGCCTGTCCCAGATAAGCCATTTCGTAAATATAGCGGCTCTCAACAATGCGCTTGACGTAACGGCTGGTCTCCTCAAAAGGCAGCGACTCGATGAAAACATCCAGGGGCATGCCCTCCTTGGCCAGTATCATGCTCTTTATGTTATAGGGGCCGCCGTTGTATCCGGCCAGGGCCAAAGCCTCTTCGCCGCCGAAACCGTCTATCAGGGCCTTAAGATACCATGAGCCGTAACGTATATTCAAGCCCGGGTCGAACAGGGCCAGGCCCGCGGGCGCCGCTTCGTTCAACCGGGCGGCCACCTTGTCGGCCGTGGCCGGCAACAGCTGCATCAGGCCCCGGGCGTTGGACGGAGACATGATGTCGGCCTGGTAGGCGCTTTCAGTGCGAATCAGGGCTAAAAGCAGGGCCGGCGGCAGATCCAGCTCCCTGAGGGCCCGCCCCGCTTCCCGAGCGAAAACCAGCGGATGGCTCCAGCGTTCGAGCCCCCTGGGAGCGTCACCGGGAATACGCGACATCAGGCTGACGGCCAGACGATAATCGCCGCTTCTGGCCGCCGCGCTGGCCGCCAGAGGCCGCCAGAGGCCCTGGGCCTTGGGGACGGCGTTGCGCACGATTTTTTCATTTCGCTTGACAAAATCGCCCAAGGCCTGGTAATCACGGGCGACCAGAAGGTCCCGCAATTGCTGATTGAGGGGATTTTGGGCCCCGGGCAGGATGGCCGCCTCTTCCAAAAGCGCCAGAGCGGCCTGATCCATGGCTTCCGCAGTCAGGCCTTTCTCGGTCACCCAGAGCCGGAAGCCCGGGCTGTCCCGATCCAATCCGGAAGGGCCGGTTTCCAGAAGCAGAGCCAGGGGTACGGCCAAGCTCTTATCCCGGTCCGGGTCATCCGCCAGGCGCCCGGCGGCCAGAATTCGATAATAGCCAAAAACTCCGTCGGCCAGTTCGGAGTAAATGGCCGCGGCCTCCGGGCGCCGGCCGGCCGCCTCCAGGCTGCGGGCCAGAAAATAGCGGGCGCCCAGGCGGCGGGACTGGTTCTTAGGCTCGGCTGAAAGCCTCTGGAAGAAGGCCCCGGCTTCCGCGAACTGGCCGGAGGCCAGGGCCGCCAAGCCCATTCGCCAACTGTAGTCCGCTCTTTTCTTCAGCTCAGGGTACTTTTCGGCCAGGGCGGCGCTCTCGGCCAAGAGGCCGCCTTTGCTCAGTATCTCGAAGGCGGCGCCCAATTCCTGACTGCGGGCCCGGCCGGCCCGAGACTTGACGGCCAGTTCGCGCCGGAGTTCGGCGGCCTCCACAAAACGGCCCCGACGCAGTTCAGTCTGGGCCAGCCATTGAATTTCCGAATGGTTTTTGGGCTGGCTCCAGAGTTCGGCGGCCCGGTCGTAACGTCCCAGGCGAAGGGCCATCAACGCTTCCTGGCCCTGAACGGCGAGCTTGGTGGCGGCGGGCACCTGGGGATCGGCCAGGATTTCCGGCAAAAGCGCCAGAGCCTCTTCGTTGCGCCACTCGTCTTTCAGGCACTGAATCAGGCGGGCGTAAAGGGTTTTTTCCCCATTTTCAATTCGTTTTCTAAGTATATTTTTGTAGCCGGAGAGGGCCAGGGACCGGGGAACGGTGCGGTTGCCGCCGGCCAGTATTTTTTCGTAGTCAGCCTGGGCCCCGGCCAGATCGCCGGCCTGCCGCTTCAGGCCGGCCCGAAGCAGCATCAATTCCGGCGCCGTGGCCCGGGCCAGCCCGGCCGCCGCCGCGGCCGGCCCTTTTTCCCGGCTTATTTTTTGGGCCTCGGCCACCTGTCCGGCGTTCTCCGGGGACAAATCCAGACGGGGCGGAGGCGTTTCCGGAACAGACCAGGAAACCGGGCTCTCATAAAGAAGCGGTCGGGGAACGGCGGTCGGCGCCGGCTGGAAAGCCGGCCACCAGCTCAAGGCGCTTAACAGCAGAGCACTGCCGAGCATCAGCGGTTCAGAAAGGTCCGGCCCGGCCGGTAACCCGGGGCCAGGGTGCAGTTGGGCAGGACTTGGGTTTTGGGGCCCAGAAGGGTGCCCGGATTGGTGACCGTGTTGCAGCCGGTTTCGCTGCGGTCGCCGATGATGGCCCCGAATTTCCGGCGGTTGACGACCAGGCGCTGACCCTCGTTCCTGAATATGTAAGGCTGATCATTCATCTTCAAATTGGCCAGCTTGGTGCCGGCCCCCAGATTGACCTCCCGCCCCAGAATGCTGTCGCCCAGATAGGCGAAGTGACCGGCCTTGGCCCCGGCCATCAGAAGGGTGTTTTTGGCTTCGGTGACATGCCCGATGATCGAGCCGACCGAGGACATCACCCCTCCCCGGACATAGGCCCCCTGGCGAACTTCGGAACAGGGGCCGATGATGCTGGGCCCCTTGATCAGGGCCCCGCTTTCCACCAGGGCTCCCTCGCCTATTTCAATATCGTCGCCGCAGAGAACCGCGCCGGCCATGATCAGGGCCGCCCCGGCCAGGTGACGGCCCTGGTGGCAGACCCTGAGACCGCCTTGCAGCGGGTCGCCCAGCTCATAGCTCACGTCCCGGTAAACCCGGCCGCCCAGGATGGCGGCCGACGATTTCAGCAGGTCGCCCTCGCGCCGGAGCTCGGCCACATTGCCCCGCAGTTCCCGGCGGATGAAAGGCTCCAGATGGTCCAAAAGTTCCCAGACATAGGTCAGCCCCTGAAAAAGGGGCTGAAGGCGATCGCCAGCCAGGGCCTGAAGGTCGAAAAAATTCTCAGGGCTGTACCACATCCCAAAGTTCTCCAATTAAACTAATGGCGGCGACGCTTTGAGGGCCGGGCCGGCGCGGTCTCGCTAAAATCAGAATTCAATTCCTCGTCTGGCTGGAACGCCGGTCTCAAAAGCATGGCGAATGACCAGCATTTCCGTGACCGTGTCGGCTTGCCCGATAATTTCCGGGGGGCAGCCCCGGCCGGTCAGAATCAGATTCAAAGCCCCGGGCCGTGACTTCAAAAAAGACAGGGCCTGTTCCAAGGTGACCAGCCCAAGGGACAGAGCTACGCAAAACTCGTCCAGAACCAGCAGATCATAATCCTGCTGCATGAGCTCCGAGGCCCGGGCCAGAGCGGCGACCGCCTTGATCCGGTCGCTGTTGCCCGGTTCCCGGCCCACAAAGCCCAGCCCCAGACGCTGATAGTGCAGCCGCCCGGGATGCTCGCGGGCGTATTCCTCCAGAAAACGGCTTTCGCCGGTTTCCCGGTTCTTGATGAACTGCAGGAAAGCCACCTTGAGGTTTTGCCCCAGGGCTCTCATGACCGACCCCAAAGCGGCGGTGGTTTTGCCCTTGCCCGGCCCGGTATTGATCAGGACCAGCCCCTTCTCCCTGTCCACAGCTTTCCCCTCCAAGGTCAGATACCTTAGGCAGTATACAGTTAAAAAGGCCGGCAATCAAAGTTTTTTTTCCGGAATTACGCACAGGCCTGGCGGCCTGGGAGCCCCGCCTTAGTTGAGAGTATCCTTCAAGGCTTTGGCCGCTTTGAACTTGACGGCTTTATGGGCCTTGACGGCCACCTCAAATCAAAGCCGAAAGTCCCCGCTCGTTTCGGGCCGATATTTTGGATGGGTATAATTCTTGCCATTTAGAATAAGTTGTGCTAACCTGAACACCATTAATTGTTTTAGCTGAAGTGGCGCGAATCTTGGCCTGCTTATTCAGGTCAATATTTTCAGGATATTAGCGAGAATCTGACTATGGCGGCGAGCGACGACGGTTTCAATTTAATCTTCAGGAATCCGACTGACTTGGCCCGTGCTTTGCTCTCTCTCTCTCTCTCTCTCTCTCTCTCTCTCTCTCTCTCTCTCTCTCTCTTAGCTCGGTAAGGTCGGCTTTCTTTCAGCGGCCCGGATGGGGTTCGCTCTGGCGTCGTCTTTTTCCGGCCAATAATAACTATAATTATAGATATATATCGCGCCCGGCCTTTGGCTTCGGCGCTTTTTTGTTCTTGAGCCGAAATCTTGCGCGGACTTCCTGGCTGGACTGTGTAGTTATAAAAATCAGAGAGAATTCAGGAGGAATATCTATGACCAACGCCATATCACGTACTCTGAAGGGTATTCTGCTGTTAGCCCTGGCCCTTATACCGTCCACGATGGCGCTTATTCCCGCCAAAGCGGACGGGCAGACCCGGTCGCCAAACCCCACAGCTTCGGCTGAAGGCGACAGCGGCGGTTTGGCGGGAAGAGGCGCCTTCGACACCAAAGCCCCGACGCAGGCGACGTCGCGGGCCAATGCACAGTACCGAAAAGCCCCTCTGAACTATTCCGACGCACGGGACGAAGAACGGGCGAGCAGGGGGCGCGTGGACGCCGCCGCTCCCCCGCTCGTCACAAAGCCGGACGGCTCCGTGGTCTGGGATATGAGCGCGTATTCCTTTATCAAGGGGGATATCGCCAAACCGGACACTTTTCCAGATACGGTAAATCCGAGCCTCTGGCGGCAGGCCCTGCTCAATACCGGTCACGGCCTGTTCGAAGTCGCCTCGCGGGATTTCGGCAACGGCGATGTGCGCCGTATTTATCAGGTGCGCGGCTACGATCTGGCGAATATGAGTTTTGTTGAAACCAAAAACGGCTTCATCGTCGTGGACGTAACAAGCTACAAGGAAAGCGCCGCCGCCGCCGTTGCGCTGCTGTATGACAATCTGCCGCCGGAAAAGAAAAACAAAAAAATACACACTGTCATCTATACGCACAGCCATATTGACCACTACGGCGGCATATATGGCGTGTTACAGAGTTCGATGGTTGACGATCCGTCCGAAGTGACCATCGCGGCCCCGGATGGTTTCATAGAGGCGGCCGTTTCAGAAAATCTGACTGTCGGCGCGGGCATGTCCAGACGCGCCAGAATCATGTACGGCCTGGCCCTGCGTTTCATTCCCAAAGAAGTTCCGCCGGAGCGGAGGCAGGTGAACAACGGACTGGCCATCGGTTCCGGCGCGGGCGCCTCCGGCCTGGTTCCCCCGACTGTGGTGGTGAAAGAGAACGTGGTCCTGACCTTTGACGGCACGCCGGTGGAATTTCTTCTCGCCCCGCATACCGAGGCTCCGGCCGAAATGGCCATGTATTTTCCCGAATTCCGCTCCCTCTGCCTCGCCGAAATATGCAACCAGACCCAGCACAATCT
>JAISFR010000143.1 GCA_031263565.1 Candidatus Adiutrix sp.
TCCGGCCCGCCGAAAGTCAGGCCGCGGCCCTGGGCGTCGACCGTGACCTCCAGGTGCTGGCCGCCAATGATCTCGCCGCTTAAAAGGCCCATGGCCAGAGGGTCCATGAGCTGGGTCTGAATGGCCCTCTTCAGCGGCCGGGCGCCATAGACCGAATCAAAACCGGAGCGGGCCAGAAAAGTGACGGCCTCCGGCGACAGGGAGAGGGTCAGCTCGCGTTCGGCCAGGCGTTTGGCCAGGATGCCCACCTGAATCTGGACGATGCGCTCGATTTCCTTTTCGCCCAGGGCCTGGAAAATGACGATGTCATCCACCCGGTTCAGGAATTCGGGGCGGAAGTGGCCCCGCAGGGCGTCCATGACCCGGTCCTTCATGACCTCCGGGCTGCGCCCTTCGTCGTCGGCGATGTACTGGGAGCCGATGTTGGAAGTCATGATGACCACCGTGTTTTTGAAATCCACGGTCCGGCCCTGGCCGTCGGTCAGGCGGCCGTCGTCCAGGAGCTGCAAAAGGGTGTTGAAGACCTCGGGGTGGGCCTTTTCCACTTCGTCAAAGAGAATGACGCTGTAAGGCTTGCGCCGCACGGCCTCGGTCAGGTAACCGCCTTCCTCGTAGCCCACATAGCCCGGCGGGGCGCCGATGAGCCGGGCCACGGCGTGTTTTTCCATGTATTCGCTCATGTCCAGGCGGACCATGGCCCCTTCGTCGTCAAAGAGAAATTCGGCCAGGGCCTTGGCCAGCTCGGTCTTGCCCACGCCGGTGGGGCCCAGGAAGATGAAGGAGCCGATGGGGCGATTGGGGTCGCCGATGCCGGCCCGGGCCCGTCGCACGGCCCGGCTGACGGCCTTGATGGCCTCGGTCTGGCCGACCACCCGGCGGCTGAGGCGCTCTTCCATGAAGACCAATTTTTCGCGTTCCCCTTCCAGGAGGCGGTTGACCGGAATGCCGGTCCACTTGGCCACGATCTCGGCGATGTCGTCGGCCTCCACTTCCTCCCGAACCAGGCTGGCCGAACGCTCGGCCGAGAACTTTTCCAATTCCCGGGTCAGGGCCGGCAGCCGGCCGTACTGCAGTTCGGCCGCCAGGCCCAGGTCGCCCTGGCGCTGGGCGGTCTCTATTTCCGCCCGGGTTTGCTCGATTTCTTCCTTGAGGCCGGCCGCCCTGGTGATGAGGTCTTTGTCGGCCTGCCACTTGCGGGTCATCTCGGCCTCTTTGGATTCCAGATCCGTCAATTCCGCTTTCAGCTTGGCCAGCCGTTCCCGGGCGCCCCGGTCATGTTCCTTCCCCAGGGCTTCCCGCTCAATGGACAGGGTCAGCACCCGGCGCTTGATCTCGTCCAGCTCCGAAGGCAGGCTGTCGATTTCCATGCGCAGATGGCTGGCGGCCTCGTCCACCAGATCAATGGCCTTATCCGGCAGAAAACGGTCGGTGATGTAACGGTTGGCCAGGGTGGCCGCGGCCACCAGGGCGCTGTCCTTGATGCCCACCTTGTGGTGGACCTCATAGCGCTCTTTGAGACCCCGCAGAATGCTGATGCTGTCTTCGACGCTGGGCTCGGCCACCAGCACCGGGGCGAAGCGCCGCTCCAGGGCCGGGTCTTTTTCAATGTTTTTGCGGTATTCGCCGATAGTGGTGGCCCCGATGACCCGCATCTCGCCCCGGGCCAGCGGCGGCTTGAGCATATTGCCGGCATCCAGGCTGCCCTCGGCCTTGCCGGCCCCGACCAGGGTATGCATTTCATCGATGAACAGAACCAGTTCGCCGCTGGAAGACTCGACTTCCTTGATCACCGATTTCAGGCGCTCTTCAAATTCGCCCCGAAATTTGGCCCCGGCCACCAGGGCGCCCATGTCCAGCGACAGGATACGCTTGTTCTTCAACGATTCCGGCACGTCGCCGGAGACGATGCGCCGGGCCAGGCCTTCCACAATGGCCGTCTTGCCCACCCCGGGTTCGCCGATGAGAACCGGGTTGTTTTTGGTCCGGCGGGAGAGGACCTGCATGACCCGGCGGATCTCCTCGTCGCGGCCGATGACCGGGTCCAGCTTCTGGCGGCGGGCCTCGTCGGTCAGGTCGCGGGTGAATTTTTGCAGGGCCTGGTATTTTTCCTCAGGGTTCTGGTCGGTGACCCGCTGGTGGCCGCGCAGTTCCTGCAAGACCTTGAAGACGGTCTCCCGGCTCAGGCCGTTGCCCAGAAAAACCCTGGCCGCCGGGGAATCCTTTTTGGCCAGGATGGCCAAAAGGAGATGCTCGGTGGAGACGAATTCGTCCCTCATTTTTTCGCTTTCGGCCAGGGCGATGTCCAGCACCGTCTTGAGATCCGGCCCCACATAGCCGCTGAGGCCGGTGCCCGAGACTTTGGGTATTTTTTCCAGCTCTTTGTCCAGGGCTTCCAAAATCATGGGGACGGGCGCGCCGGCCTTGGCCAGAACAGGGCGGACTATGCCTTCGGGCTGGTTGACCAGGCTGTGGGCCAGGTGCAGGGGGGTGATCTCCTGCTGTCCCTTTTTATCGGCCAGGCTCTGGGCCTCGGCCAGGGCTTCCTGGCTTTTTATGGTAAACTTGTCGTAACGCATAAACACCTCAATATAAACATGACGTGGGCGGCCGAAATACAGGCCGCCTCACAAATAATTTCAGCCTTATCTAAAGTAAGGCCGGGACTTTGGGATGTCAAGAGTATAAGAGGCTGGTCGAAACAGGTTGTCAGCGGGCCGCGGAGCGTTTCAGCACCGCCACCCGGGCCAGGCCGGCCAGGTCGCGGAGGGGTTCGGCCGCGTCAAAGCCCAGGGCCGCGGCCGCTTTTTTCAGAGCGGGGCAGGACGGCGGCCAGATTTCCAGCAAAATCCGCCCGTCGGCCCTGAGATGGGCCGGGGAGCTTTCCAGAAGCCTGAGGATGGGCGCCAGGCCTTCGGGGCCGCCGTCGAGGGCCAGGTGAGGTTCGTGAAGGCCGACGTCGGGCATGAGCGTCTTCATCTCCGGGCTGGGGATATAAGGCAGGTTGGCGCAGATCAGGTGATAGTCACGCTGGCCCAGGGGGCTCAGGAGGTCGCCTTCAAAAAATTCCACCCGCTCGGCCAGCCCCAGGGCCTCGGCGTTTTCCCTGGCCAGGTTCAGGGCCCGGGGCGAGATGTCCACGGCCGAAAGGTGGGCCTCTTTCAGATTGGCGGCCAGCGACAGGGCAATGGCCCCGCTGCCGCAGCCGATATCGGCGATGCGGATTTCCTCCCCGGGCCACAAGTCCCGGGCCAGGCGCAGGGCTTCGTCCACCAGGTGTTCAGTTTCCGGCCGGGGAATGAGGGCCGCCGGGCTGGTCTTGAATTTGAGGCCGTGAAACTCCTTATGGCCCAGAATATAAGCTACCGGCTCGTGTTTGGAGCGGCGGCGGACCAGTTCGCGGTAGTCGTCCAGTTCCTGGGCACTCAGTTCCCTTTCAAAATTGACGTAAAGCTGAACCTTGGGCAGGGCCAGAACTTTGGAGAGCATCAGTTCGGCGTCCAGCCGGGGGCTGGCGGAGCCCTTGTCGGCCAGAAAGGCGGCCGTGGCGGCCAAAAGACGCCCTATGGCCCAGGTCTCCCGGGGCTCAGCCATTCTTACGGGCCTCGGCCAGTTGTTTGGCCTGGAAACTGGCGCCCACGGTTTCAATGGTTTCGCCCAGGTCGCCGTTCATTATTTCGGGCAGGCGGTAGAGGGTCAGGCCCACCCGATGATCGGTCATCCGCCCCTGGGGGAAATTATAGGTGCGGATGCGCTCGCTGCGGTCGCCGCTGCCGACCTGGTCCCGGCGCTCTTCGCTGATGCGGCTTTGCTGCTCGGCGGTCATCTGGTCCATCAGGCGGGCCCGCAGCACCCGCAGGGCTTTGACTTTGTTTTTGATCTGGGATTTTTCATCCTGGCAGGTGACCACCAGGCCGCTTGGCAGATGGGTCACCCGGACGGCCGAGTCGGTGGTGTTGACGCTCTGGCCGCCGGGTCCTGAGGAGCGATAGACATCGACCTTGATTTCCTCGGGCTTGATGTCGACTTCCACTTCCTCGGCTTCCGGCAGGACGGCCACGGTGACGGCCGAGGTGTGGATGCGCCCCTGGGTTTCGGTGGCCGGCACCCGCTGCACCCGGTGAACCCCGCTTTCATATTTCAACCGGCTATAGACCCGCTCACCTTCGATCAGGGCGATTATTTCCTTGAAACCGCCGCCGTCGGTGGGGCTGGAACTCAGAATCTCCACCCGCCAGCCCTTGGTCTCGGCATAGCGGGCATACATGCGGAACAGATCGGCGGCGAAAAGGGCCGCTTCGTCGCCCCCGGTGCCGGCCCTGATTTCCACCACGGTGTTCTTGTCGTCGTTGGGGTCTTTGGGCAAAAGCAGAATCTTGAGATTCTCTTCGGCCCGGGCCTCCCCCTGGCTCAGGCTGTCGATCTCCATCTGGGCCATTTCCCGCAGTTCCGGGTTTTCATCGGCCAGCATGGCCCGGGCCCCGGCCAGATCTTCCTGGATCTTCTTCAACTGGCGCCAGGCGGCCACCACTTTGCCCAGTTCATTGTGGCGGCGGGCGGTATCCCGGAAGAGCTTGGGCTCCTTCAATATGTCCGGGTCGCTTAAATCGGCCTCCAAGCGGGCATGATTCTTTTCGATTTCTTCAAAATCGCTGAACATATAATTTCAAGCCACGGCCCGTTCCAGGGCGTTGAGGGCCACTTCCAACTGCCTCTCGTCCGGCTGACGGGTGGTCAGCTTCTGTATCAAAAGGCCCGGCCACAAAAGCGCCCGCCAGAAGCTGCCCGGGGAGGCCTGGCCGGCCAGGCGGGTGACTTCATAGGCCAGGCTGGCCAGGGGCAGCATCAGGGCTATCTTCAGTAAAATGCCGGCCGCGGTGCGCAGAACCGAGGCGCCGGCGCTCTGGGGAAAGAAGAGGGGGAAGAGCGCCGCGAAAAAGATGATGCTCAGGGCCAGGACCAGAAAGATGAAGGCCGTGCCGCAGCGGGGGTGGCAGGCCGGGTGTCGCTGGGCCATTTCCGGGGTCAGGGGCTCGCCGGCTTCAAAGGTATAGATGGCCTTGTGCTCGGCCCCGTGATAGGCATAGACCCGGCCGATATCGGGCAAAAGGCCGATGCCCCAGACATAGGCTATGAACAGGGCGAATTTGATAAGGCCGTCAAGGAGATGGAAAAAGCCTGAACTTTCGTCGAAGCCCCAGAGCTGGCCCAGCAGAATGCTGACCACGTGGGGCAGGGCCACAAAGAGGCCCATGGCCAGGGCAAAGGCTGACAGCAGGGTCAGGGTCAGGGTCCAGAAGCCCAGGGCCGGTTTTTCTTTCCGCCCGGGCTCGCCTTGGGGAATTTTTTTTTCGGCGGCCTGGTCTTCATCGCCGGCGGCGATTTCCGCGGAGAAATTCAGGGCCTTGATGCCCACGATCATGGATTCCAGGAGAACCACCGCGCCTCTCAAGAAAGGTTTGCCCAAAAGGGGCAGGCGCCTGGCCCAGCCGTAATAGCTGGTGACGGTGGACGAGAGGCGGCCGTCGGCCCGCCGCACGGTCACCGTCCAGCGTTGGGGCCCGCGCATCATGACCCCTTCAATGACCGCCTGGCCGCCCACGGTCGGGGTTTGGGGAGAGGCGGGTTCCAGGCCGGCCAGAAAGGGCAGGAGCAATATATTTTTAAAGTTCATTCGATTCGGTCACTTAGCTTAAAACGGGCCGCAGGCCGCTCTTGCCAGCGCCCCGGCCCGTTTTTCCGGAAAAAGCGGATTTATTTTTTCTTGCCCGTGGGCTTGGGGGCCTGGGCGTATTTGCGCTGGAAGCGCTCGACCCGGCCGGCGGTGTCGACCAGCTTTTGCTTGCCGGTGTAGAAGGGATGGCAGGCCGAGCAGATTTCGACCTTGAGGCCGTCAAGAACCGAGCCGGTCTGAAATTCGTTGCCGCAGGCGCAAGTGGCGGTGACGATCTGGTACTTGGGGTGAATGTCGGGTTTCATGACTGTCTCCATCGTGGGCCGCGACCGTTTTTTGGAATTTGAGATCGGCCCATATGAGTATTCGGGGGAAAATCCCCCAACCGTTTATTTAAGCACAATTGGCGGGCAATAGCAATGATAATTTACCACTGCCGCTGGTCCGCTCCGGCTCCGACCGGCCAGGGAAACCCGACCAACCGTCTGAGAGCCTCCCGCCGCCGCTCGTATTTTTCCCGAACTATATTTCCCAGGCCAGAGTCAGACAGGCTCGGCTGAGTATTGTCAAGGGCAAGACTAAAAATTCAGTCCTTTGGCACGATGGCAAGCGTGTAGCCTAACGGCTCCAACACCCGCAGGAGCGTGTTTATCTGCGGTGAGTGGGTCGCTTTCTCCAGACGCGCGATCACAGGCTGTGGAAGTCCGCAGGCCTCAGCAAGCTGCCTCTGGCTAAGCCCCCTTCCCTCGCGAGCCTTGGCGACCTCCAGAATCAAATCGGTTTCAAGCCTGATTTCCTCCTCCTCATCAGGAGAAAGGTTCAAGGTCTTCCGGTATTCAGTCCAATCAGTTATACCCATAGCTATTTGCTCCTTTCCAGATAGTCCTTCATCTCGCGCTTTGCCTGTTCTATTTCTGCTGGCGGCGTCTGCTGCGTCTTTTTCACAAAGGTATGCAGCAGCACATAAGTGTTGCCCTTGGCGAAGAAATACAAGATTCTATCGTCCAACGGCCGGAGTTCCCAAATGTCGTCAACCAGGTGCTTGACGGTAGGATATCCTACCCGCGAGCCATACTGCGCAAGTGCGTCTATATACGTTACGGTCTTTTTCAGGCGCATCCTTGCATCCTTGCTTGTCGCCGACTTTTCTTGCAGGTCGTCAATGAAATCGCGCACTTGCGACGAGCCGTCGGCCTTCTCATAAAACTCGACATCAAACAAAACGTATCCCCTCCAACAACGTCATTATATCAAATGTGCTATCGCCCGTCAATAGCAAATATGATATAGGCGAATACATAATGTTACTTCTTTCTATATTTTCATTTATTTCTTGTAAATTCACACTGTCACAACATTATTCTATGCTTTAAAATAATGTTGACATAATTATCTGAAGATGTTAATCTGGATTCCAGAAGTGAACATGTTTACAATTTTTATATCAGCGGCACATGCAACGTGAGAGTACTGAGTAAGGGCTTTGAAACAAAAAGACGCATGGTCCAACTTGCATATGAAAAGTTGAGCCGGGAGAAGGCTGATAAATTGTCAGCCAGAAATCTTGCAAAATTAGGCGGATTTTCCCCCGCAGCCTTATACCGATACTTTGACAGCATGGAAAATTTGATTGCCGTCGCCTCTATAAAGTTTATGAAGGAGTACATTAACGACTATGGCAAACTGATGGATAGCGATTACGGCTTTCCTGAGGTTTACATAGAGGGCTGGAAACTGTTCAACAGCTACGCCTTTGTTGATCCGGATATATATTACGGATTGTTTTGGGGAGAATATCAGGGGAGCTACTGTAATGCCATGGAAGAGTATTATGAGCTGTTCCCGGTTGCCGGATCGAAGAAATATCCGGCCCGCTTTTTGACCTTGTTTTCCAGCGGTGATATTTATGAACGCGACCTTCAGGTGCTCAGGCTGGCCTGCGATAAAAATTTGATGTCAGAGGCGGACGCAGTTTACCTAAGCAGATCGAACCCTTTGATTGTCAAGGGGATTATTCTGGAAGCCCTCAACAACAAAGAGCGAAAGCAGGCGGAAAAAGAAGCCAATCAGCTTCTGCGACAAAACCTTGAACTGATTTTACAGCGTAATAATCTTAACAAGTTTGATGAATAAGGCCCATTAGGCCAAGTTGCGGCCCTGATACAGGCGGACCCGGGTAGTGACGGCGAGCAAGGCCACCTGGGATGAGGCTGTATTATTTCAGGTCTGGGAAGTGAATTTTTGCTCCTAAAAAGTAAACGCGTTAACTTTAAAGAAACGCGTTCAGCTTGTTCATATTTAAAGCCAAGGACGCTGGTGGCGGGCTCGCCTCGGCCAGGTTTAACAAAGGTTCATAAATCGCTATGGAGGACTTTCATGTCAAGAGAACAGATGATTCATGACGCGGCTATGGAAATTATGCGCGAGGTGGGGATTAGAGTCAATAATGCCAAAGCCGTCGAAATTTTCAAAAAAACCGGTTTGAGGGTTGAAGGTGAAATCGTATTTTTCACTGAAGATGAAGTTATGCGCTGGGTGAATATGGCCCCGGAGTCTTTTACGATTCAGGCCAGAAATCCCAAATACAATATGGAACTGGGAGGCGGGCGCAGTTATCCGGCCCCGGCTTACGGTTGCGCGTTTATTGATGATTGGGACGGCAACCGCCGCCCGGGAACAATGGCTGATTTCATCAAATGCCTGAAGCTGATCCACATGGAAGACGTGTATTCCATCAACGGGGGCATTATGGTCCAGCCCGACGATATCCCCTCGGAATGGGCATCGATCGCCATGTTCTATGCCACGCTATTGCATTCCGATAAGGCCATCCTGTTGCCCACCGGCTCAAAAAAAGAGATGGAGCTGATGATGGAGGTCAGTTGCGAACTTTTTGGCGGCAAGGAAGCTTTTATTGAAAAACCCAGAATGATAGCTCTGATCAATACTGTTTCGCCCTTAACCCTGGATGAAGTCATGCTGGATTGCCTGATGGCTCTGGCCGGGCATGGCCAGGCGGTCATTGTTTGTCCGGCGGCCATGCTGGGGGCCACAGGGTCGATTTCCATGGCCGGCACTTTGGCCAGCGGCGTGGCCGAGAGTTTGGCCGGCATTGTTCTGGCCCAGATGATTCGGCCGGGTACACCGGTTGTCTTTGGGGTCCAGTCGACCGCGGCCGATATGCGAGGCAGCATTACCTTTGCCTGCGCCGCCCCGGAGGGGACTCTTATGCAGGGATTCGCGGCCAATATGGGCAAATTTTACAAAATGCCTTCCCGAGGCGGCGGTTGCCAGACAGATGCGCCCCGAGTCAACTGCCAGGCCGGCTATGAGTCTATGTTGACTTTTTCTTCCGCCTACCGCCAGGGAATTAATTTTATTTTAGAGGCCGGCGGCGTTATGGACAGCGTCAACGCCACTTCTTTCGAAAAAATGATTATTGATTCTGAAATCATTCGTCTGGTGAAAGCTTCTTTCACGCCAATTGAAGTCAATGAGGCGACGTTGAATTTGGAGGAAATAAAGAAACTCGGGCATACCGGCAGCTTTGTTACCTCCAAGTCCACCGCGAAAAATTTCAAAACATTATATGCCCCGCGCGTTGGCGTACGTAACGCCAATACTCCGGATTACCTTAAGGTCAACATAGATAAAGAGATTAGCAGGTTGCTGGATAAATATGAAGGCCGCCGTCCTGATTTGGATGCCCAGGTACGGGATAAGGTGAAAAATATACTCGCCAAATCAGGACTTGCGCCGCAGCATTTTGAAAGCATCGAAAACATGTAAGCGTGGTCAGGAGAAAAAATGTAAGCGTCTTGCGGAACGAGTTGAAATTGGGCCTGAGAAACAGATAATCCGCCAGCAAGACTGGAGAAATGGGGACAAGATGAAAGTCACCGGCGCAAAAAGATGGTTTGTGGTTGTAGTCAGCGCCTTGATGGCCGGGGTTATGGTGTATGTGCCGTTTTTGCGGTATAGCTATTATGACCAGATGGTGGTGCTTTTTACGGAATATAAAGCGGTGGTGCCCACAAGCTACGTCAATGAATTCATAGGCGACTTTGGACTCGGCTTCGGCGTCGTCTGCACTTTGGGCTATATCTTCGGCGGAGTGCTGGCTGATATTTTCAGTGAAAAAAAACTGCTGATCAGCGGCGGATTGTTGATGGGGCTGTGTTCTTTCTGGTTTGCTCTGGTGCCCGGCGCCACGTCCATCATCATTATTCACATCCTCTACGGCATCGGCACCAGTTTTTTGATCTGGTCGGCCTATTTGAAATTAACCCGAAAGATGGGCACGGAAGCCGAACAGGGCCGCATGTTTTCCACTTCAGAGTTTGTCCGGGGAATTTTTGGAACCGTCATCGGCTTTGTCGGGGTGGGCCTTTTGGGCAAGGCGGCCCTAAGCGGCGGTCAACTGGACCCTGAAATCGTGGGGCTTCAGTGGCGCAACCTGATGTTTATCAGCGGCGGTTTGTTCATCTTGTTCAGCATTTTGATCGCGGTTATTGTTCCGGCCAATGTGGTGGGCGCGGAAAGTGATGATCAGGCTGCCTCCACGGAAAAATTCAGCCTTAAAAATCTGCTTCAGGTCATCAAAATGCCCGGCACCTGGCTGCTTTCCGCCTTAATTTTCTTCTGCTTTTCATTTACTTCCGCTGGCAACGGTTACCTGACGGCCTATTCAACCAATGTTTTGGGGGTTTCAGCCACGGTGGCCAGCACCTTCGCCATTATTCGCAATTACATTATTGCGGCCCTCATGACTTTTATAACCGGTTTTGTGGCCGACAAAATAGGCTCAAAATCGAAAACCCTGGGGATTTATCTGATAATAGCCTCGATTTTATGTGTGGCCTTAATTGTAACCAAAAGCGCCGTGGTGCTTTGCATGGCCATAATCTTCGCTTTCGCCATTGTCTATTCCGGCATGAGAGGCATCTATTTCGCCACCCTCAGCGAGGTGGGGATTCCGCTTAGAATAACCGGAGTGGCCACAGGCATTATTTCCGCGCTGTGTTATTTACCGGATGTTTATTTCGCCAAATTGGCCGGTTATTGGCTGGATACCTATGGGATCAAGGGCTACGACTACATCTGGATTTATACGGTCACCTGCGGGATTTTAGGCATTGTGATTGCTTTTATGACCTGTCGCTATTCGAAAACCATTGAAGCCAAAAGTCATTGTTGAATTTAATTTTTCATCACCCATAAACCGGGCCGGGCTTGCTCCAGCCGGACCAGCTTTGCGGCATAAAGCCAGGCCGTGCGGACGACAAAACCAGGTCGCCGCCAACCAACCATATCAGGAGGTATCTCTCATGGCAGTCAAAGATGTTTATCAGGCGGTTCTCGATTACGATGAAGACGGCATCGCCGCCTTGGTGGAAAAGGAACTGGCCGCCGGAACCGATGTGAACGAGCTCCTTCAGGCCGGCCTGATTTCGGCCATGGACGAAGTCGGCAAGCTTTTCTCCGAAGGCGAACTTTACGTCCCGGAAATGCTTCTGGCCGCCCAGACCATGAAAGTCGGGCTGGAAATCCTGAAGCCGAAACTGAAAGATGGCGGAGCCGGGGCGGCCAGCGTGGTGGTCATCGGCACAGTCAAGGGCGATTTGCACGACATCGGCAAAAACCTGGTGGGCATGATGCTGGAAGGCGGCGGCTTCGAAGTGCACGACCTGGGGGTCGACGTTGACAGCAAAGACTTTGTGGCAGCCGTCAAGAAGCACAACGCTTCCATCCTGGGGCTTTCGGCCCTTCTGACCACCACCATGCCGGCCATGGAGGAAACGGTCAAGACCCTGCGCGAAGCCGGTCTGGACAAGGTCAAAATCATGATCGGAGGAGCCCCGGTGACCCAGGCCTTCGCCGATAAAATCGGGGCCGACGGCTATTCCGAAGACGCTCCAGGGGCGGTGGAACTGGCCCGGGGCTTGAACAAATAAAAGGGGGGGAACAATGATAATCGTCGGTGAACTCATCAACGCCAGCCGCAAGGCCATCCGCGAGGCCATCGAAAGCGGTGATGACGCCTATATAAAAGAAGTGGCCCGGGATCAGGATCAGGCCGGGGCCACCTATATCGACGCTAACGCCGGCATTTTCGTCGGTGAAGAAGGCAAGTATATGAAGTGGCTGATCGAGCTGATTCAAAGCGTCTCGGAAAAGCCCGTCGCCATCGACAGCCCAGACCCCAAGGTCATCGAAGAAGCCCTGGGGCTCTGCCGGGTCACGCCCATGCTCAATTCCATTTCCCTGGAAAAAGATCGCTGGGAAAAGCTTTTACCCATTGTGGCCGCCAACAATGAGCTTAAGGTGGTGGCCCTGTGCATGAGCGATGCGGGCATGCCCACCACCTGTGAAGACCGCCTGAAAATAGCCGACCGACTCATTGAAGGCCTGACCGCCAAAGGGGTGAAGGCCGAAAACATTCACGTCGATCCCCTGGTGCAGCCCCTGGGCACCGACCATAAGTTCGGGCTGGAGTTCATGGAGTCGGTCAGGGCCATTGCCGAACGCTTCCCGGGCGTCCATTTCATGTGCGGCCTGTCGAACATCAGCTACGGGCTACCGGCCCGAAAATTCCTCAACCGAATCTTCATGGCCCAGGCCATCGTCTGCGGCCTGGACGGAGCCATCGTCAATCCGCTGGATAAAGGCATGATGGCCGCCATCGCCGCCGCTGAAACCCTGGCCGGCAAGGACAAGAGCAGCATTCGTTACCTTAGGGCCTACCGCCAGGGCCTTATTGAGGCCTGAGCCGTTCCTTTCGCTCTATAAGGAGGGAACCGATGAGAGAGATGCTCAAGGACGTTGATAAAAGTATTTTTGGCGGAGCGGCTTCCATTTATACTCTCCTTTTCCTTTTCATCATCATCTGGCCTTCTCAGGCGGAAGTGGCCGTCACCGGGACTTTGGATTTTACCGTCAAACGCTTTGGCTGGTTTTATTTGGCCTCCTTCAGCGGGGTTATGGTAGTCTTGGCTTCTTTGGCCTTCGGACGCTTCGGCTCCTATAAACTTGGCAATCCAGAGGACCAGCCAGAGTACAGCTTTGCCAGTTGGATCGGCATGCTGTTCGGTGCGGGCCTGGGAGTGGGCCTTGTTTTTTGGGGCGTCTATGAACCCTTGATTCATTATATCAAGCCCCCGTTCGGCGAAGCTAAAACAGCTGAAGCGGCTCAGATAGCCATGAGAAGCATGTATTTCCACTGGGGTCTTCATCCCTGGGCCATTTATACGGCCACCGGTCTGGCCTTGGCCTATTTTCGCTATCGCCATGGCCTGGATGGCCGGATCAGCACCTCTCTGACCAGAATTTTGGGCGAAAAGCGAGCCCACGGATTGGTGGGCAAAATGATTGACATGATTTCAGTGGTGGCCATCCTGGCCGGCGTGGGCACAGCCATCGGCTTTGCCGCCAGTCAGTTCAGCACCGGTCTGAACAGCCAGTTCGGCCTGCCTGACAATAACTTGACCCTGGTCATCATTACTTCCATTATCTGTGTGCTGGCCACCGTATCGGCCATGAAGGGCGTGGCCAAAGGCATCAAGATCGTCAGTGATGTCAATATGTTTATTATTATAACCCTGTTGGTACTGGCCTTCCTCTTTGGCCCGACACAGTATTTGATCAACATATTCTTTGAGGCTTTGGGTATTTATCTCAATGACCTGCCCTCCTTAAGCCTGTTTTTAGACGCCGGCGGCCAGGTGGCCGAGAGAACCGGCGGCGACTGGGTCGGCATGTGGTCCATAAAAAATTTCGCCTGGTGGACAGCTTTTGCTCCATTTGTCGGGGTCTTTTTAGCCGATATATCCAAAGGGCGGTCCATCCGCGAATTCGTTCTGGCCTGCGCCATCGTGCCCTCTGTTCTCTGCTTCATGTGGTTCACCTGCTTTGGCGGTACAGCCATTGGGTTGATCCATAGCGGGGTTTTCAGTAAGCAGGTGACGGAAAGCATGTTGGCTGTGCCGCAGGATTCCCTGTTCGTCTTTCTCCGCCAATTCCCACTCAGCCAAGTAACCATTGCCGTGGCCATGTGCCTGGTTCTGACCCTGGTAATAACTTCGGTCAATTCGGCAACCTTCGCCATGGGGGCCATGGTCAGCACCAGCAAAGACGAACCTGGCGTGGCCATTCGAGCTTTTTGGGGGATTTTTATGTCCGTCAACGCCTTCCTGTTCATTTGGATAGGCGGCGTTTTCACGCTCCGAAGCAGTTCTTTGGTGGCCGCGTTGCCGTTTATGGTCATCATCCTTCTGATGTTGACTTCCATGTACAAATCATTGAAGGATGAAGAAGCCGCACAGAAGAGAGTCTGATGGTCCCCAAAAACTGGACAGTGCGCTAAACCCTGTTTAAGGAAAAAACAGAGGAGACAAATAGGTAAGTAATTTACCCCCGGGGCCGCGACCTCATTTGGCCGCCACCCTGCTTGAGGGCCGATAAAGTTTTCGCCGCGCCCTCTTTTCCCGGCCGGGTCTGAGGGCGGAGCCCCCGGGCGGCCGACCGCTAACAGGTGCTGAAGCCGCAGCGGCCGCATTTGCGGCAGGAGCCTTCGCGGCGCAGGGACAGTTCGTGGCATTCGGGGCAGAGGTCGTAGCCGCCTAGTTCGGCCGGGGCTTCCAGGGTTTCGCCTTTCTGGAGATAGGCCCGGCGGAGCATCATCAGGCGGCCGATGAGCTGCGGCAGGCTGTTGGCCACTACCGGGGTCTGGCTCATGCTGGTGCGGGCCACGTAGCGTTCGCCCATGGAGACCTTGCAGAGGACTTTGACGAAGCGGTCGAAAAGGCTGGGCACTTCGCGCAGGGCCACGGAAATGATCATGCCCAGGGCGGTGAAGATGGAGTTGATGGAAGCCCCCACGTCGCCGGCCGAGACGAAGACCTCGCGGATGTTCTTGCCCTCGTCATGGGTCAGGGTGATGTGGGCGGTAAGGTTGGCGCTTTTGGCGGTAAAGGTGCGGCTTTCGCGGTCGCCGCCGATGTCGGGCACCGGGGGGTGGTGGGGCTGGTCGGCCGGGGCGGCGTCGGCCGCCGAGATGATGCCGTCCAGCGAGCTGTCGCGATAGACGGTGAAGCCTTTGAGGCGCAGTTCGCGGCTTTCGTGGATCAGGATCTCGATGTCCTCCACGCTGGCCTCCCGGGGGAGGTTGATGGTCTTGGAGACCCCGGTGTGGCAGTGGGCCTGGAAAGCGGCCAGCATGCCCAACTGCTCCTGGGGGCTGAGCTTCAGGGCGGTCTGGGCTTCGGCCCGCTCGTGAAAGTCGGGATATTTTTCGAAAAGATCGACCAATTCGGCCGGGCGCAGGGTGAATTCCACCCAACCCCGGGCCGCGTCGCGCACCCGGCGCTTCTGGGCCAGGGCGTAGAAGGGTTCGATGCCGGTGTCGATGTTGCGCAGGAAGACGGAAACACTGCCGGTAGGGGCCTGGCTGGTGGTCAGGCAGTTGTAGAAACCGCCTCGGGCCTCGACCCAGTCGGCCAGAATGTCCAACTGGGTGACGGCTTCCTCGCCGGAGGGCGAAGCGGTCAGGGTTTCGCCCAGTTCCTGGAGATGGCGGGTCCAGAAGGTCTTGTTTTCGTAGATGTGGCCGGTCTGGTCGGCCAGTTCGGCCGACAGGTTCAGGGTGCCCAGCGTCAGGTGGGCCTGGGTGGCCCTGGCAAAGGCCCGGGCTTCGGGAGAGCCGTAATCCACCTGGCCCCGGAAGGCCAGCAGGAGGGCGCTGTGGAAACCGCTCATTCCCACGCCCACCGGTTTGAGGGCCTGGGTCTTTTCCCGGATCTCCGGCAGGGGGTAGCCTTCGTCGAATTCCAGGACCAGGTTGCCCAGGAAGCAGGCCAGGGCCGAGGTTTCAGCCAGGCGGGCCCAGAAGCGGGCGCTGAATTCATCGCTCCATTCAGGGTCCCGGCTCCATCGCGGGGCGTCCGGACTTGAGGCCAGCTGGTCAAAAACTTCCCGGGCCAGACGGGCGGCGTTGACGGTGACGAGGTTGCAGGCCGAGTCGGCGCTGGCCAGGTATTCTCCGCAGGGGTTGGAAAAACGCGGTTCGTCTTCGGCCCTGAGCGGCGAATGCCGGATCATGTTATCGACAAAGAGGAGCCCGGGATCGCCGGTGGCCCACATGTTGCGGGCGATGAGGCCGATGAGTTCCCGCTGTTCCCAGAAATCGCCGAAGGCGTTGACCGAGATGTTCATGTTGGAGAGACTGGCGCCCTGGGCCGGGCGTTCTTCCGGGGGCAGGGTCTGGATGAAGCGGTTGAGCCGGGCGTTGAAATTTTTGGATTCCACGAAGTCGACGATGTCGGGGTGATTCCAGTCCAGTTGAACCAGAAGGGCGCCCCGCCGCCGGCCGCCCTGGTTGGTGGTGCCGGTGACCGCGTCAAAGTCGGGCAGAAAGCCCACCGGTCCGCTGGCAATGCCCTGGCCGGCATCCACGGGTGCGCCTTTGGGCCTCAGGCGCGACAGGTCGATGCCCGCCCCGCCGCCGGACATGTAGATGGTGCGCATCTTGCGGCGCATTTTTTCAATGTCCTCCAGGCTGTCTTCCACCCAGCCCAGGGGATAGCAGGAAAAATAGCCCGGCCGGCGGGTGTGGGGATTGCCGAAGGACATCAGAAAAGGGGTGGCCGCGATGAGCCGGCGTTGGCTCAGAGCTTCGGTCAGAAGCTCCAGGCGTTCAGGGGAGGCGATGGGGCTTTCCAGGCTCTTGAGTTTGGGGATGAGCCGTCTCTCCACTATTTCCGTGAAATCTTTTTCAATGGCCCGGCCGCTCTGCGGTTCCCGCACCGCGTAACGGGTTGAGGTCAAGTATTCGTCGATGTTCTGCCAGGCCAGCGCTACATTGTCCGTCATGTCCCGCCCCTTTTACGATATTTCAAATATGGAAAGAGCGAGCCCACAAAATGTGCGATCTCGCTTTGGAGATACAATATATAGTATTTTTTCCTGAAAGAAAAGAGAAAAGATGCGAACGCAGCAATTCTCAAAGTAGGCCCGATTATAAAAATAGCCGGTCGCCCCGGAGAGGGCGACGGAGCGGAGCGACCGGTCCGGTCGGCCAATCCGTCTATAATGAGGCCGCCCTGACGGCGTCAGGGCCGGACCTTGACAGAAGAGTCAAAAGTATGATAGATACTTCTTATCTCAAATATTTATGCAGGTAATATCTAAGATCTTCAGCCGAACCCTGAGGTTTGAATATGTTTATAGCCGCTTTGGATGTGGGCTCGGTGGCCACCAAAGCCATTTTGTGGGCGGGCCGCGAGGCCGGGATGGTGGCTTCCAGTCTGGTTCCCAGCGCCTGGCGGCCCCGGGCCGCCGCCCGGGAGGCCCTTAAGCGGCTTCGGGCCGCCCGGCCGGATATCCGGCCGGGCCTGTTGGCGCTCACCGGCTACGGCCGGCGCCTGCTGGGGGACGAGCCAACGGCTGAAGACGATTTCGGGCTGGGACAGATCAGGTCTCTGAGTTTCAATGAAATAAGCGCCCTGGCCCGGGGCTTGAACCTGGCGGCCCCGGAACTGCGCCTGATACTGGATGTGGGTGGGCAGGATTCCAAGGCCCTGGCCATAGATGAAAACGGCCGGCTGCTGGATTTCATGCTCAACGACAAATGCGCGGCCGGGGCCGGGGCCTTTATCGACGGCCTCTGCCAGTCTTTTGACCTCGACCATCAGGGTTTCGACGCCCTGGCCGGGCGCGGCCGGCCGGTGCCCCTGAGCAGCATGTGCGCGGTTTTCGCCCAGACCGAACTGGTGGCCCAGATCGCCAAAGGCGTCAGCCGGGCCGATCTGGCCGCCGGCATAATGGCCTCTCTGGCCGCTCGCCTGAAAGCCCAGTGCGGGCGTATTTTCACTCAAAGCCCTGTGGCTCTGACCGGCGGCCTGAGCCGTCTGCCGGTCTTTGTCGATTACCTGGCCAAAAGCCTGGGCGTACCGGTCATCGTGCCGCCCCAGGCCCCTTATCTGGCCGCTTTGGGGGCCGCCCTGATGGCCTGGGAGCAAGATTCGCCGCCGATTGACCGTCAATTTTGAAACATTTTGGAGGAAACATGGTCCCCGAAAGCCTCGACAGCCTGAGAAAAGTCTTTGAACGCAACCCTTTGAGAATTGATGAGGCCAGGGAGGCCGGCCAGAAAGTGGTCGGGCATTACTGCCTTTACAGCCCCATGGAAATGGCCGTGGCCGCCGGGGCTATTCCGGTGAGTCTCTGCGGCACCCGCCATGATTCGGTGTCCAGGGCCGAGGAGGTTCTGCCCCGCACTCTCTGCCCCCTGATCAAAAGCAGCTTCGGCTTCGCCCTCTTGAATTCCTGCCACTATCTGGCCTCCAGCGACCTGGTGGTGGCCGACACCACCTGCGACGGCAAGAAGAAGATGTATGAGCTGTTGGGCCGGATGAAGGAAATGCACATTCTGCAGCTGCCCCAGAACCAGGACCCGGAGACCGCCGGGCCTTACTGGGAAGACCAGTTTGAGCGCCTGCGCGGCAAGATGCGCCAGAAGTTTCAAGTGCCCATGACCGACGAAGACCTGCGCCGGGCCATAAAGCTCTTGAACGAAGAACGCCGGGCCCTGAAGAATCTGTACGACCTTTCCAAAAACCCCCGCCCGCCTTACACCGGCCTGGAGCTTCTGGAGATCGGCTTCAAGACCAGCTTTCTGCCTTCCAAGAAAGAGGCCGTCGAATACCTGGAAGCTCTTTATCAGGATGGCCTGGAAATGATTGAAGAAGGCCGCTCGCCGGTGGCCGGGGGGGCCATGCGCCTGATCCTGACCGGGGTGCCCCTGGGCATGGGTTCCCACAAGGTGCTCAAGCTGGCCGAGGATCTGGGCGCGGTGGTGGTGGTTTCCGACAATTGCACGGGCTACAAGAAGACGGCTCTCTTCATGGATGAAGAGGCTCCGCCCCTGGCGGAAATGGCCGCCCGCTACCTCAAGCTGCCCTGCGCGGTCATGTCCCCCAACCCGGGCCGCTACGAGCGCCTTCGGGAACTGGCCGGGGAATTTAAGGCCGACGGGGTCATCGACCTGGTCTGGCAGGGCTGCCAGCCCTTTGCCACCGAAGCCTACAGCGTGCGTGATTTCGTCCAGAAAGAACTGGGCCTGCCCTACCTGATGCTGGAAACCGATTACTCCGAAAGCGACCTGGCTCCCCTGACGCTGCGTCTGGAGGCTTTCCTCAGCAGGTGATCAGGGCTTTTCCGGGGGCCGGGGAGCTCAGCGGAATTCAGGTGTAAAATTGATTGCATATTAAAAACCATTTCTTTATACTGGTCCGTATCTTTATTATGATCGGTCTTGGCCCTCCGTTACCGTCAGATTCTCAGGCGGCTTGCTGTGCTTAGTTAGCGTGACTTGTCGCCATTACAAGGGAGCGGGAAGAGATCGATCTGGGGACTTGCCGTAAGGAGGGGGGGTTGACGAAATCGCCTGGTCTTGGTTGCCGTGGCTTATCCCCATTTCAGTTTTTTAGAAAAGCCGTATAAGGAGTTTGGATCATGAATCAATGGATCAAAAGCAACGACGTCCTCGGGACCACCAACCGGGGCACCCCCACCGAGGCTGGGCTGTGCACCCTGTGCCGGGCTGACTGCCAGGGGAAATGCGAGACCTGGCTTTCGTGCCTGGCCGGCCGGGAGACGCTGTATCCGCGCGATTTCGGGCGGATAACCGCCGGCAGCGGCAACGTCACCCCCGTGGGCGTGAGCTACAACGCCCTCAGGATCATGGGTTACCACTACGGGTCCCAGGGCGCGCCCGAATCGGCGGCCTCAGGCGATTCGATGTTCAATGAAGTCTGCCTGGAAACGGAATTCGGCGCGGGCGACCCGGTGCGCTGCCGCTATCCCTTCATGACCGGGGCCTTGGGTTCCACTTTCATCGCGGCCAAGTACTGGGACTCCTTCGCCGCCGGCTCGGCCCTGTGCGGCATCCCCATTGTGGTGGGCGAAAACGTGGTGGGCGTGGACCGGGAATCGGTGTTCGAAAAAGGCCGGATCAAGAAATCCCCGGAACTGGAGCGCCGCCTCACGAGCTACCTGCGGTATTTCGAAGGCTACGGGGCCATCATCGTGCAGCTTAACGTGGAGGACGCCCGCAACGGGGTGGCCGAGTTCCTGGCCGAGAAATATCCGGGCCAGGTGATCATCGAGTTGAAGTGGGGCCAGGGGGCCAAGGACATTGGCGGCGAAATAGAGGTGAGCAGCCTGGACTACGCCCTGTTCCTAAAGGAGCGCGGCTACCTGGTGGACCCGGACCCGTCGCTTCCGGAAGTGCGCAAAGCCTTCGAGCACGGGGCCATCCGCGGCTTCGCCCGCCACAGCCGGCTGGGCTACCTGGAGGCCGGCGGCTATGAGGAGGTGCGGACGAAATTTATGGAGCAGGTGGCCCACCTGCGCGCCTTGGGTTTTGGGCGCATCACCCTCAAGACCGGGGCCTACGGCATGCTGGCCCTGGCCCAGGCCCTGCGCCTGGCCACCGAGGCCAGGCTGGATCTGTTGACCATCGACGGGGCCGGCGGCGGCACGGGCATGAGCCCGTGGGACATGATGGAGCAGTGGGGCGTCCCCTCGATCCTCCTGCACTCCAAGGCCCAGGAATACGCGGCCTTGCTCGCCGCCCGGGGTCACAAGGTGGTGGACCTGGCCTTCGGCGGCGGGCTGGCCCGGCCGAGCCAGATCACCAAGGCCCTGGCCCTGGGCGCGCCGTACGTCAAGATGGTCTGCATGGGCCGGGCCATGATGATCCCCGGCTTCCTGGGCTCCAACATCGAAGGCGTCCTCAGGCCGGCCAACCGGGCCAAGGTCAACGGCAACTGGGACCAGTTGCCCAAAACCGTGACCGACATCGGCCGCACCCCGGAGGAAATTTTCAACGGCTACCACGCCGTGGAACAAAAGCTGGGCGCGGAAGCCATGAAGGATCTGCCCTTCGGCGCAGTGGCCATGTGGACCCTGGTGGACAAGTTGGCCTGCGGCCTCCAGCAGCTCCTGGCCGGGGCCCGCAAATTCAAGGTGGGGGAACTCTCCCGCGACGACCTGGCGGCCGGCAACCGGGAAACGGCCCGTGAAACAGGCCTCACCTTCGTCACCGAAGCCCAGGACGAAGTCGCCCGGAAGATCCTCACCAGCCGGTGACGAAAAACAGGCCTTCCAAGTTTGGGGGCGCCGCCCCCAAACTTCCGCCAGGGGGCCCTGACCCCCATGAACCCATCGAAACCGGCCGCTTGGGGCCGGTTTCGGCGGCGGAATTTACTGTCTTTTTGAGGGTTGCTTCCAGCCTAATTTTCATATATAGTACTACACAATTTTGCGCATGTTGCTTGATATACTATTACAATGTCACGACAGGCAACATCCAAGCCGGCGTAGCTCAGAGGCAGAGCAGCTGATTCGTAATCAGCAGGCCGCGGGTTCAAATCCCATCGCCGGCTCCAGTTAAAAAAGCCGAAAAGGCTATTAATAACAAGGCTTTCCGCTGTTTTTAGCGGGCGGCCTTGTCGTTTTTTTATACCCTATTTATACCCTGGCGTCAGAAAACCGTTCTGCAACATCCCTCAACCTTCACCAACTTCCAGTGATTTCCAATCCATTCCAAAGCTGATTTTCGAGGGCACAGACGGACCATCACTCCATAATCGGAGGGCCGTCCAATGACCAGGCATCGCCCTATCCCTGTCTCAGGTAATCGCTGCGGTCACGACCCACGCCACCCTCGGCTGGCAGACGCCATACTCAGGGTGACCAGAGCAGGGACACTATCACCGGTCATAACCGCTATTGGCCGCTGGCTGATGGCCTGCTTTGATTCTCCGTCCATGTGTCCCCTGTTCAGCCGCCGGGCTGGCCTCCGCCAAATCCGCAGTGAACGGCGGGAGGCCTGTCTTGTGGTACTTCTGACGCTTTTGATCTATCTGGAGCCGGAAACGCTTTCCATCGGCACCTGCCAGCCTGATGGCCGATTCGTCGGCCTGCCTATGCGAGATATTGCCAGGGAGACAGGGTTCGGTCTCCGTCGCTGTGAGCGGGTCATATCTGATTTGAAGCGTATCGGGGCTTTGGAGAGGAATCCAGAGCCGGGTCAGCCTCAGTTGGCTTTTACCCGTGTTTTTATCGACTGGATATCATGGGAGTCCTCGGAATGGGAGTTGGAGCAATTTAGGCGCGGGCAGTCTGATTTTGGCGTCGATGGGGGTCAGTCATGAATCTGATCTTCGTCCCTCAAAAATCCGGCAATCGTTGCGGCCATGACCCCCAAAACCCGATCCTCAGTCCACCAAATCCGATTCGGAAAGGCGAAGGCGGTCTGCCCCGTATCCTCTCCCTGGCCGCTGAGCGGGTCAAGGAATGGTTCTGGAATCCGCAAAAATGTCCGCTCCTGGAGACGAACTCTGACCGCCAGACCCGGAGCGAGCGTCGTGAAGCCATTCAGGTGATCTTAGAATATCTTCTCAGCCGCCTCGATTTGGTAACTCTTTGCGTCGGCACACCGACCCTCCGTGACGGATTCGTTGACCTGAGTATGAGCTCCATAGTGGACGGCACGGGGTTGGGCCAGCGCCGATGCGAGCGGGCCATTCATGACCTGAAAGAGGCCGGCTTCATGGAGGTAGCCCAGCCCCGCTACCGCAACGAGGAGGGTAAATATTTCGGCCTGCGGGCCATCCGCTGCCTGACCGTCCGTCTGTTCGAGTGGCTGGAGCTGGGGCCGATGCTGGCGCGAGAGCGGGCCAGGGCCACCCAGGCCCTGAAAAAACGCATCGCCAAATATGGCCGCTCCCTCAGCGATGTGGTCAAAAGGACGTTCAACAAGGCTTTGAAGTCTGTGTCGGATAAAAATAGGCCGATGCCCCAGATGAGGCGTTCAGCCTCACAGGAAATCAGCCGACCCTGGTATGATTT